>CAYYUS010000070.1:0-8675 GCA_964474925.1 uncultured Akkermansia sp.
GGAAAGGATGTTCGTGGATTGAATCGTTTGCACCAATTTGATAAAGTAGAGATCGTACAAATTGCACAGCCCGAAAAGAGTTACGAAATTTTGGAAGGCATGCGCGAGTATGTTGCAGGCTTATTAAAGGAATTGAATTTACCTTTCCGTGTTTTAAAATTATGCGGAGGCGATATGAGTTTTGCATCTGCACTAACATACGACCTTGAAGTTTGGAGCGCAGCACAACAACGTTGGTTGGAAGTAAGTAGCGTTTCTAATTTTGAAACATTTCAAACCAATCGATTGAAATGTCGCTACAAAGATAAAGATGGTAAAACGCAATTGGCACATAGTTTAAATGGAAGCGCATTAGCATTGCCGCGTATTGTGGCCGCTATTTTAGAAAACAATCAAACGGCCGACGGAATTACTATGCCAAAAGTATTAGTTCCATATTTAGGATTTGATGCCATTAAATAAATGAAGAATGCTTTTATCATATCAGCTTTTTTTGCGCTTCTGTGTTTGCAAAGCTGTAGTATAAAAGATCAGGTTGCGGCCGAAGCTAAACGATTGGATAGTGTAAGCATTATTCTCAATAGTAAATTGCAAGAGTTGAATAAATGCGATACAGCTTTATTAGAAAGAGCGATCACAAAATTTACTAATTACTCTACCTTCATTGAGAACAACATTACCGATACCATTACAAAAGAAGAAGCCAATAGCCTTCAGCAATTTTACCAAAGCGGAAAGAATTTGAAAGCCTTTAGCGTTAATTATAAAAGTTTGAGATCACGCACATCGTTGGTTTCTGATCAAATAAAAAAATTACAGAGCGATGTGGAGAAAGGAAGCATTTCAAAAAAAGACTTCTTATCCAATTTTGAAAATGAAGTTAGCGCGGCCTCACAATTGATCTCGTTAACCTCGAACGAACTGAAAAATAATTTGAACAGCGTTCAAGATTTTAAAAACTCACTATTACCTGTAGAGGCACTCATCAAATCGCGCAACAACGGACAATTACCCGAAGCCATAAAAGATAAAGTTGAATTGTAACATGGCTATTTCATTTACATCACAGCACAAAAAATTCAAGCTTTTAAAAAGCGCGGCTATAAAAAAATGGATCGATGTAGTTATTAAAAAAGAGAAGAGAAAATTAGGAGAGATCCATTATGTTTTTGTGAGTGATGAAGAGCTTTTAGAAATGAACAAACAATTTTTAAAGCACAATACGTATACCGACATCATCACTTTTGATTACTCGGAAGGTAAGACCATAAACGGCGATATTTTTATTAGTATTGATCGCGTAAAAGATAATGCCACAAAATTCAAGACTGAATTCAACGATGAACTTCACAGAGTAATTGTACATGGTGTTTTGCATCTTTGTGGATATAAAGATAAAACCAAAAAAGACGCGGCTTTAATGCGTAAAATGGAGGAAAATTCACTCAGTAAAAGGGCTTTCTAAAACGTTGTAGCGCTAGAGTCCATCATGTTTTCCAAAAACGTATGTTTATTTTGCTACATTTGGCAGGATCAAAAAATCTATACCAAAATGAAGAAATTTATACTCCTTTTTTCTACTCTTTTTTTAGCCAATACAGTTAGCGCACAAAGTCCTAAAGATGCCTCCGTTGAACTTTGGGCAAAAGTTCAAACTGCTGCGCCAAGTGTTACACTGAATTGGATCACTAGTGCTATTGCAACCAGCTACGACGTTGCAAAAAAATTAAAGACCACAACTTCATGGACAACCATAGCTGCCGGTCTTTCAGGAACTGCAACATCTTATGTAGATAATAGCGTTGTTGTTGGAGGAAATTACGAATACCGTGTTATAAGATATGCACCAACTTTAACTTACAACGGTTATGGTTATATCAATGTTGGAATAGAAACTCCGGTGGTGGAAAATCGTGGAAAGCTAATGCTGATCATTGCAAATAATTTTAGCACAACCCTTGCGCCGGAAATAAAACGTTTACAAGACGATTTAGAAGGCGATGGATGGGAAGTTTTAACTAGCTACGTTAGTACAACAATGGCAGTTACAGCTTTAAAAACAATGATAAATACAACTTACAATCTTGATCCATTAAATACTAAAGCATTATTTTTTCTAGGACACATTCCGGTAGCGTATAGCGGAAATTTTGGTCCCGATGCTCATCCTGATCATCAAGGCGCGTGGCCAACAGATTCTTATTATGCAGAGATGACAGGCTCTTGGACAGATGCGTCGGTTAATCAAACAACAGTTTCTGCAAGAAATATAAATATTCCGGGTGATGGTAAATTCGATCAAAGCAGTTCGGGAATTGTTGAATTGCAAGTAGGGCGTGTTGATCTTTCGAGTATGCCGGCATTTACGTTAACAGAAACGCAACTCACAAAAAACTATTTAGATAAGGATCATGATTACCGCAAAAAAGTTTTCTCTCCCATTAGAAGAGCTGTGATCGATGATAATTTTGGATGGATGAGCGGAGAGGCTTTTGCATCAAGCGGATATAAGAACTTTGGCCCTTTAGTTACACCAACAAATGTTATTGCAGCAGATTACTTTACAACAATGGCTGCGGGCGCAAGTTATCAATGGTCGTATGGTTGTGGCGGCGGAAGTTTTACAAGTTGTGGTGGCGTTGGAAATACTACAAATTTTACGACTTCTGATCTTGGTGGCGTATTTACAATGTTATTTGGAAGTTATTTTGGAGATTGGGATATAGCAAACAATTTTTTGCGCGCACCTTTATGCCAAGGAAAAACATTAACCAACGTTTGGTCGGGTCGTCCACACTGGGCATTGCACCATATGGGATTAGGCGAGAACATAGGTTATAGTACGCGAATCACTCAAAATAATACAGGAACATATTATTACAGTTATGCGCAAAATTTTATTGGCATTGCATTAATGGGTGATCCTACTTTACGTAATGATGTAGTTGCTCCGGTTTCAAATGTAGTGGCAACACGCATCGGAAATAATTGTAATATTAGCTGGTCGGCGTCAACGCAAACCAATGTTTTAGGATATAATATTTACATGAAGAATGATACCAATAAAACGTATGTAAAAATAAATCCATCATTGATCACAGGAACTACGTATACGAATTTGTGTTTGGTTTACCCGGGCATTTATAAATATATGGTTCGTGCTTTGGTTCTAGAAAATGTACCAAGCGGAACATATTATAATATGAGTGAAGGAATTGCCGACACAGCTATGAATACAAACAACCTCGCTATTCATGGAAATGCAGGAATTCAAACGCAAGTTGGAAGCGTTGTTAATTTTACAGCTTCGGCCGTAGGAGGAACAACATACAATTGGAACTTTGGTGATGCAGGAACAAGCACTTCACAAAATCCTGCTCACACATATACGCTCAGCGGAAATTACACAGCAACTTTAACTGTAAGTAATTCATGTAATTCAAAAACGTTTACTATTTCTGTAGGAATTACAACAGGAATTACACCAAATATTTTAGAAGAGTCGTTTGTGTTATTCCCAAATCCAAGTAATGGTAAAATAAAGATCGGCACATCTTATATTGATAATTTTGATATCACCGTTTACAGCAGCGACGGAAAACAGGTGTTTTCGCAAACAGCTTTAAGCAATGAAAAAGAAGTGAATTTAGAAGGGCTAGCAAAAGGCTTATACCTTGTGCAATTAAAAGATAGAGACAATCGAACAATAAGCAAACGATTGATCATAGAATAATAAAAAAAGCCTCGAGAGATCGGGGCTTTTTTATTTAATGACATTATTTTTTCTTTGCGTACTTCGCGTTATTTTCAGTAACACGAAACTTCACAATAGCTGTTATCAATTTTAAAGGCATTGCTTCATCAAGAGGAAGTTGAACAGAACCTTTGCCTTGCTTGTAGACCGAAAGTTGCTTCTCAAATTTTTTGTGCCCAGTGGGTGTAGCATAAAATCCAATATGTTTTTCGTAACCACCAAAATAAACCAAAGGCTTGCCGTTAAGTTTATAAGCCGGCATTCCATAACTTATTTCCTCAACGCTTTTTGGCGCGGCAGATATGATCGCTTTGCGAACTTGCTTTAATAATTTTTGAGTTTTGTTGGGAAAACTATCGATGTACTCTTCCACACTTTTAGCCTTAACGATATTCATTAGTTTGCTTCGGCGTAAATTTTATAATTATTTAATATGGCTTGCCATCCTGCTTTTTGCATTTCTTCGGGGTTCTCATTTTCTGCTTCAAACAACTCTATAACTTTTGTTCCACCATCTACTTTTGAAAAATTAGTTTCCCACATTCTTCCATCACCCATGGTTATCGTTAATTTTTCGTTTGGTTTAATTTCTTTATAAATACCCCAAAAATCAAAACCAAAACTACCATCCTTGGCTTCCATTCGTGTAGAAAGTTTTCCGCCAATTTTTAGATCGGAACTTGAACTTGGCGCATGCCAATCATCAGAAGCAAAACACCATTTAGTGATATGTTCGGGCTTTGTCCAATATTCCCAAGCTTTTTCTATTGGAACACTAATAATGGCTTCTACTGTAATAATATTTCCCATATGATAAATAATTTAAATGCTAAGATAATGATTTATGAGAAATGTTGGTTTGCTAGAAGATAAAAAACGATGACCAACACACCCTGCAAAAGAATTGTGCCATCTAAAATGGCATAATGATAAAGCGAATAGTGTTTAGCTGTATCCCACTTTAAAAATACAAATGTGCTAATGGCCGAAATAACCATGGCCATGGCAATTAACCCTTGGTTAAGAATATTGTAATGAAAAAGTGAGATAACAAGAAAGATCAAAACACTTGAGTAAGATACGATCATAGATCTTTTTTCGCCAAGTAATAATGGGATGGTTTTGGTATTAGCCGCACGATCAGCTTCCATGTCTCTTATGTCGAAAGGAATGGTGATGGCAAGTACAAAAATAAATCGCTCTATAAGAATTAAGCTAACATGCTGTGTATTGAACTCTTGCCCCGTTTGAATTAACGGCAACAGAACCGTAGTGGCCGACCAAGTAAACGAAATAATAAAGATCTTTAAATAAGGAATTTCGCGCAATCTGAAAATACTTTTTTTATTTCCGTAAACCGGAATAGAATAGAGGAGCGTTAAAGCAGCAATGGGAGCGAGTGTTAGTAACACTTCTTTTTTGGCCATAAAAGCCGCTATAACAAAACCTACTACCGATAAAATAACTAGCGCATAAAAGGCGATCAAATTATCTTTTACCCATTTGTGTTTTTCTGAATTTAAGGCTTCTTTATTTGTAATAACTGTAATAAAACGATGAACATTATATTCGCAAAGTGTGGCAAAAAAAATAAGGAACAAATAGGGGTGCCATTGCGGACTCATACCTAATTGAATTTGTGTTTCAATAGTGAACAAAACCGCCGCAAGGGAAATGTAGATATTAGAATTTATGAGCGTTCTTAAGATCATTAAAATAGTTTTGTAGGCTTACTCGCTATTTGAAAGAGTGATTTTATGTTTAGTGCATACAACCAAGATAAACTTTACTTTTTTTCACATAACTCTTGGGATAGGTCTTCTTTACTTTTTTCACCGCCAATTTAAATTCATCATCTTCTAACGATCCGTTAACGGCTATCACAATAAAATAACCTTTTTGAAAACCATCATAAGGCGTGGAGTATTCAACGGTAATGTAAGCACCATCATCATATCTTCCGCGCGCAAAGTAACAAGGATATTCTTCGCCCCATTTTTTACAAGAATCTGCGGGATAAGTGGCGCCGTATGCGCTATTAGCTTTAAGGCCATTGTTGTGAAACGCGAGTCCTGTTTTTTTGGCAGCACTGTTTGCAATGCTTGTTGCTTCGTCAACGCTTTTAGTAGAAGCAATAATTAAAAAATATTTATCTACAAAGGCTGCGGCATCTTGAGCATAGCAAGAAAGACCAGTAAGAGCGCATACGAAAATTGTGAGAAGTGATCTTTTCATTTGATAGTGAATAAAGGTACAAAAAACAAGCCTATTTAGATATCAATACAACCAATAAAACCACCAATCCAATTTCTGTCAAAATTGCTGTTACAAATAAGGCCCCTCCGGCGAATTCTTGCCTCCTGCGCTTTGCTCTTTGTTTTACGATCTCTTCTTTTCCTTTTGTTTGAAGTGATGTTTCTTTTATTTTGTTTGTTATTTCTTTGTAATTCCTATGCCATTTAATGGTTCGTAAAATAGTGTCTTTATTGCGAGGGTTGTGGTCTATAAAACGAATTAAATATTCGGGCTGCTCTAAAGCCACCTTGTGTAAAAAGTATTTCCCATAAGAAAATGAATAATTAGCCCTGCTAAGAAGATCAAACACTTCTGTTGAATCAAGTTGTTTTAATGAATTGGCCTTAGCGTAATAATGATCAATGATAGGTTTTTTATATAGAAGGATCCTGGTTTGAATGGAATCTGAAATATGATCCATTGCTATTTTATAGTCTTCAAAAGAAAGCAGGGTATTGCTATTAACCGAAGTAAATACAGTATGGTTGTGTGCTTTTATACTTTGTGTTGGCCCCGATATACTATCCTGTACACGAAATAGTTTTCTATTTATATGATGATGATATGATCTTTTCCTGAAGAGTTCACGATCATCAATAGCGCATTTCTCTAACTCTATCTTAAGTGACTTTTTTGAATGAGGGCTTTTGTACAGTAAGTAGTAAAAGCCTTTTCTTTTAATTAGGTGATTTTGTTTTCCCGAAAAAACTGTATCCTTAGAATTTTGCCTATGAATTAGAATTTCATCAGCCTCTTTTGAGTTATATATTTCGTGAGCACCAAACGTACTAAATACTTCTAAATGCGCGCTGTCATTAAGAAGTTCTACAAAATACGATAGCCTGCCGTTTTGAAATGAATATAATTGAGCAAACAATGAATGTGCGAACAGCGCAAAGGATATGAAAAGGGAAACTCTCAATCATTTCAATTTTAAAAAATCCCCATCTACTATAAACAACTTTACACCATTTGTCGAACTTGTGCAATGCGAACTTAATTCATCCGAAACCTGATAGCTCATGCCTTTGGTGAGCTTTACAATTTTGCCATCAGCCAATTCGGTATCCATTTCTCCTTCTAGGCAATAAATAATATGTCCTTTTTGACACCAATGATCGGCCTTGTAATTTTTCGAATATTCTACCACGCGAATCCGTAATCCTTCAAATTCTAAAGTTTTCCAATAGGCGGTGCCTGTTTCACCTTTGTATTCTTTGGCTTCAATTTTATCCCAATCGGTTAATTGAAAGGGAATGTTTTTTTGTAATACAGGCATATTAAATTTATTTGAATTTAAAACTATTCATGATCTTCTCTCCGGTTGCTTTGAATTTTTCAAATTGCGAGGCTTCGCAGGTTAAAGTTAATACGTAAGCTTTTTCATTCTTTATCCAGTAATATTGTTCAAATTTTAGTTTATACATTCCTTGATCGCCTGTATAGATCAGTTTTTGAAACTCCGATCCATTCTCATTTCGTGTTTTGCTTTCAATAAGTTTTCCATTGGTTACCATGGTTGCTATTTGTTCTTCCGAAAGTTCGGTGTAAGATTTAAGGGTCATATTTTTTCCTTTCAGATCTTGAATGAGCAGGTTCACATTTTCTTTGAACTGATCTTTGGGATCGCTTAGTTTAGAAAGCACAACAAAGCTCATTCCCATTTGTGGATTTCTATCCAAGATCCAAGTATCGGGATATTGAACGGAATAATTTTTATCGCTAAATGTGCTCCAGCCTTTTTCGGTTTTTGAAGAGGTTTGACCTAAGGTGATGAGATTTGAGAATAAAAAGGGGGAGGAAGAGTATTGAAATTTTTTTCATGATTGATTTTTTGAATGAAGGCTGATTTAGTTAGTGCTTTTTTTATTTATCATTAAAATTTGATGAGGCACTCAGTTTCATTTTGCCATCTAGTACAAGTCCTACCGCTTTTTTTAAGTCGTCTAGTGGGATCGAGTCTGTCTTCCAACCATATGGATATGTTATATGTGAACCGGATTTTTTGTCCTTTTCACAAAGCAGGAACTTTGGTCCATCAGGCAATTGAATGGTTTGTTCAACCATAAAAGTTCTTTCTACTTTGTTGCCGGTTTTTGTAAGCAAATAAACTTTATAAAAAATATCTAAACTCTCTTTTGGATCGATGAGGTATTTGTAAACAGTCATTTTTTGGCCATTCCATTCATATTCATCAATTGCAATGTTTTTAAATTTCATATCATCTTCTGAGAGTTGTTTGTTTTTGTAAGCTATTTTCATAAGCCCAAAAACACTATCGGCCTTTAAGTGCTGCTTTGTTGCATTATAAGCTTTTATTAATTTGGGATAATACTCATAATCTTTAGGATTAAGAGTTATTGCCTGTGCGTATGCGCTGGCAGCCTTCAAATGATCTTTAGTAAATGTGTATTCAAGTTGACCAATACTTTGAAGTGTTGTCACATAATAACTATTGTGCTTTGGAACTTTTTCCAATGCTATATAATACAATGCCAAAGCTTTTTTGAAATCTTGTTTTCCATGGTAAATATATGCCACCCAAAAGAACGGCTCACCGTAAGTGTTTGGGAGTTTCGTAGCTGCCTCGTAAAACTCTAGTGCTTTATCTTCTTGTCCTTGATTT
>CAYYUS010000071.1:0-8618 GCA_964474925.1 uncultured Akkermansia sp.
TACAACAGCTAATATGGATCTTAATCCTAATACTACTGCTAGTAAAGCTATAGGTCCTGTAAAACAGGAAGTGAACACTCCAAGTTCAAGCTCTAATAATTCAAGCGCACCTATCCTTAACAACGTATGGTATAGAATCTCAGGATCTGGTAACGTATATGGGTTTTTAATATCTGCTTCAAAGCCATTGAACTATCAACGTATCTTAGGTGCTGTTTCTTTCGTTCAACGTAAATCAGCAACTTATGTAGTAAGTCCTGCAGGTGATTCAAACGTAGGTAGCATTGTTACTTATTGGGCTAAAAACGACGCTAACACAAACAGCTTAGCAAGTTGGGATAGTACCCTTATTTATGCTGATGCAACAAACCAAGGACGTTACCCTAGTGGTGGTATTTGGAATACTGCTCCAGGAAACGGAAATACTGACCTTAACAAGGCTGTTGCTGTGGGTTCTGGTCCTGTAACTACAGGTTCAGGTTGGGTTGGAAGCTGGTACGCAAGTAAATCACTTTCGTTAACTCCAAAAAATGCTGCTGGTCCTGATGAGCAATTCTTTGCTAACGCTGCACCATTTAACTCTGCAACTTCTCCAAATATGACTAAACACGATTTCCCGCGTTACGGTTTTAACGTATGTGATAATGGTGTTTATGTTGCAGGTCAAAAAATGAGCGACATCAACGGTACAACCGCTGCAGCACAAGGAATTAGAGGTGCTTCTCTTTCAAAAGGTACTTATAACTCAGGTGTAATGGTTTGGACAATGGATTCGATCATCCCTCCAACTGAAGTTGCCACTGACGGTTCTAAGATCGTTGGTGAGCCTTATTTAAAGTTCACTCCTGATGGACAAATTGGATATTGCATGTTTATCGGTGTACGTGCCGGTACTCCAGTTGGTTCTTCTAACAGAGGAAAGCAACCAATAGTATATAAAACTACTAATGCTGGTGCTACTTGGGCATTGGTAAACGGTATTGATTTTAATGCTTCAACTCCGGCTATCAATCAATTAAAAAACACTATGCGCTCAATCAATATCAACACAACTGTTTCAGCTCCTTGGTTTTGGAGTGAAGGTATTGATATGACAATTGATGCTCAAAATAGATTACACATTGTTGCAACAGCTATTGGTCATGCTTCAACACATGTTGATTCAATGAACTACTTAAGCTATTTCACAGTTGGTACTGAGATCGAGCACGCTTGGCCTCACGTTAACACTGCTCGTCCTTTGATCGTGGATTATTACGGTGATGGTGGTTCAAATCCTTGGAATGTATTAATTATTGACTCTTTAGATACTGAAGGTCCTTCATCAGTTTCAGGTTCAGGTGGATTTAACGAAAACCCTTGGGCTGATCCAACTCCAAACAACTCAGTTTCTTCTGACTCTCGTATTCAGATCACTCGTAGTTATGATGGTGAATTTTTAGCTTATTCATGGGCTGAGACTGACACAAGTATCACAACTAATTCTGGAAAATGGAATGAATTCCCTAATATTAAAGTTAGAGGTTTCAGAACTTGCGACGGAAGTTTAAGTACTGAACCAGGTGGATTTAATGTAACAGGTCAAGCAGGTGTTTTGGCAGCTGTAAAAGATAAAGCTTACTTCCACTATATGTCAGGTGAAATGAAGGCTGGAGCATCAAGTGCAACCTCTGCAACGTTTGCAATTCCTTTCACTGTATCAAGCAACCCTCTTACTGAAGGTATTAACCCGGTAAGTAACTATTTTGCAATGACACATGTTGGAATGACATTCCCTACTGGCGCTTGTGGCGCAACACTTACAACTGGTGTAGCTACAAACAAAACTGATGCTTCTGAAAGCTCATTATTCCCAAATCCTACTGAAAACAACTTCAACGTTCGTTTGAATTTGTCTAGTGCAAATGATATCGCTATCAGCGTATTCAATGCACTTGGTCAAAAAGTAAGCGAAACAAAAGTAAACGGTACAATTGGCGAGAACAATGTTTCAATGAACATGGACAACGCTACTGCAGGTGTTTATTTCGTTAAAATTAAAGTTGGTAAAACTGAAAGCACTAAGAAATTAGTGGTTCAATAATATCATCTAAAACAATAATTAAAGCCCCTTAGCGTTAACGTTAAGGGGCTTTTTATTTGTTTTTGAAATAAAACGTCAATTTCTTTCAAACACCAGGTATCCTTGCGACACAAGATTATTTTTTGTATCTTTAATAATAGTAAGACCATGAAAAATTTATTTATCGTACCGGCATTATTACTTTCTGAGATGATATGCTCGCAAAGTGATACCTTGTTTTTAAGGAACAAAGAAAAGCTACCTGTAAAGATCATGGAAGTTAGCGAATACGAGATAAAGTATAAGCGAACCGATATGGATGAAAGTCCTTACTTTATTACAAGTACAGAAGATATATTTAAGATCAAGTATAAAAATGGAAGTAGCCAGGTATTTATACCCGATGAATTAAGTATTCCTTTTGATATTAAAGAAATTGCAAAACAAAAAGAAGCATTTAAATTTCACGTATTCGATCTACCGGTAGGTAAAATATCTTTTGGTTACGAGCGCGTGATAAGAACGGGCATTAATGCCGATTTTAAAGTGGGTTTATTCAATTCAAATCTTTTTGATTGGTTCAATACAGGCTCAAACTTTGAAGGATCAATGTTCAATCCTTACGGAGCTCGTTTTGGAGGAGGAACATTTGTAAAAGGCGGATTAAAATTACTGATGGGGCAAAACGTCCATATGAAAGGGATGAGGTATTCTCATCTTTTGAACGGCGCCTATTTAAGATTTGATGCTTATATAAGCTACCTGCAATATCAGGGGATAAAATATTCAGTTCCGGACCCAAATTACGTTCCACCGGTTAATAATCCATATTACTATGGCGGAATGATCCAAAAAACCACAGATGCCAGTAATTATAATTACGGCTTTCTTATTTGTTTGGGAAGCCAACACGTTTTGGCAAACATCTTAACCCTTGATTATTACGTTGGCTTGGGCTTTAACGGTTCCAGTTATTCATTTAGCGAGAGTGATTTTGGCGTGGATGGCCCAATTTATAATCAAAATTATTATGGATACGGTGGATATTACCGTCAGGAAACGTCAAATGTGCTAGCTGCTCAGCGTTTCTCTAATTTTATGGCAGCTACTGTTGGATTCAACATAGGCTTTGTATATAAGCGTAAAACAGCCACAAAATAGGCCCCTTTTTCCTAAGGCCAAATAAATACAAAATAGCGGGTCTATTTACGCCCCCCTTCTCTAAAAATCATTAAATTTGCAGCCAAATTAATTCAAAGAGGTGGACAGAAATTCATTGATCGGTTTAGGGATCATCGCCGTTATATTAGGAAGCTGGTTATGGTTCAACGGACCAAGTAAAGAACAAGTAGTACGCAATAAAGTTGTAAAAGATTCTATTGAAGCTGTTCGTAAGCAAGAAGACCAAAAAGAAACTGAGCGCCTTATGGCCGAGGCTAAAAAAAAGGATACTGTAAAAGTTGTAGTGGCCTTGAACGATTCAACAAAGGCAGCGCTTAAAACTGATGCTTACAAAGATCTTGCTGTGAGTGCCGAAGGAAAACAAGAATTTTTTACGTTCGAGAATGATCTTATAAAAGCAACCGTATTAAACAAAGGCGCGCAAATTTGTAAGGTTGAATTAAAAAAATATTCTCGCCCTGATCAAAATATTCCGTTAATTTTATTTGACAAAGATTCTACAAATTTCTCTCTAAAATTAAATGCTTATGATCGCTCACGCATTTTAAGTACAGATAGTTTTTATTTTAAACCTGTTTCTCAAACGGCAAATGCCATTACCATGCGTTTGGCAACATCTAACGAGAAAAGTTACATCGAATACACCTACTCTATTAAACCGGGTGATTACATGGTTAACTGTGAGATCCGTTTTGTTGGAATGGAAAAGATCATCACACAAACCGAAGATCAATTACAACTGCAATGGAGCATGCTTTTGCCATCGCAAGAAAAATATATTGGCAAAGAACAAAAAGCCGCAGCCATTCATTATAAGCAAACCATTAATGATCCGGATAATATCAATCCTTTAAAAGACGAAGAGCTTAGTATTAGCGAAGCCGATGTTAAATGGGTTTGTTTTATGCAGCAGTTCTTTAACTCTACCATTGTTGCTGATGAAGCATTTTTAAAAGCAGGAAGTTTAGTTAAACAAGGTTTAAGAGATAAATCTCCAACGGCAGTAAAAAGTATGTTCGCCGAATTAGGTGTGCCTTATGGCCATAAGCCTGATGAAAAATTCTCTTTCAAATTCTATTTTGGTCCTAACGATTACAAAACCATGAACAAGTATGGTAATGATCTTGAGAAGATCATTCCTACAGGGTGGAGCGTATTTAGCTATATTAATAAATGGTTAGTTATTCCATTGTTTGATGCTTTATCAAATATGAACATGGGTATTGTTATTTTGATCTTAACTCTCATCATTAAAGTACTTCTATTGCCAATTGCTTACAAAACCTATTTAAGTGGCGCACGCATGCGTGTATTAAAGCCTGAATTGGATGTTATCAATGCTAAATATGGCGATAAAGCCGATGCCATGAAAAAGCAGCAAGACCAAATGGCGCTTTATCGAAAAGCAGGTGTTAGTCCTCTTTCGGGATGTATTCCTTTATTATTACAGTTCCCTATTTTAATTGCTTTATTTGCTTTTATTCCTGCCGCTATTCAATTACGTCAGCATGGGTTTTTATGGGCCGATGACTTAAGTACATACGATAGCATTTGGACATTTGGCGAAGTACCATTTATTAGTTGGGCTTACGGCGATCACATCAGTTTGTTTGCGATGTTGATGTTTGTAAGTACAATTATTTACACCTATATGAATCAAAATTTAATGCCGCAGCAAAACACACAAATGCCCGGCATGAAATTTATGATGTATTTTATGCCCGTTATTTTCTTGGCCGTAATGAATGAGTACGCTGCCGGTTTAAGTTGGTATTACTTCTTAGCAAACATGTTCACCTTTTTACAGAACTGGATCATGAAAAAAGTGATCAGCGATGAATCACTTCGCGTAAAAATAGAGGCGAACATGAAAAAGCCTGTAACCAAATCAACATTCCAAAAACGTTTGGAAGATATGGCAAGACAGAAACAACAGACGTTAAAGAAGTAAAAGATCAAAGCTTTTCGCCACAGATAGCGCTAATTTCCACAGATTTCCGTCGCGGATTTTTTACTAAATCGCATTTGTTTATACTTAAATCTGTGAATACAATCTGCGAAAATTTGCGCTATCTTTGGCAAGAAAAAAAATCTAATAAACCTTTATTGAGATCTTTGGCTTATTATTTCTCCTTAAAAAGAAAACTCGTGATCTCGTGAATAATGCTTTTTGCTTCCTTATCGGTAAGCTGCATTCCAAAGCGCACGGTTTTATGCTGACAGGTAAAAGCAATACGCTCTCCACCTTTTATCCAAAAACTACTATTGATCACCGTAATAAAACTGGTCTCTTCGGCCTCAATTAGCTGTAAGTCTTGGATCAAACTAAAATCAAATTCCTGGATCTTACCACGTTTATTTATCTCTTGTTGGTAATGTACTTTACCCTCGCTTATCCATAATTTTTCTTTGCCCGATCTACGCCAAACAAAAACTCGCGCGATCTTAAATTCAAAATAAACCCAAAACGCCAGGTAAATTATGATGAATAATTTTGTATTCTGATCTGTTACCTTAAAGTAATTTGCAAATACAATAATGCCACAAACTGTCCAGGCCATTAACCACAAAAACATCACCCAAACTTTTCGCTGATCTTTTATTGGTAAAATAACAATACTTAAAAGGTCGTCCTTTTTTAATATACTTACACGATCTCCTATAACCTTCATTATCGTTTTGTTTTGGCACAAATTTACATATCTTTATTACGTAATACCAGTACTTGAAAAATAAATGAGCAAAACTGAACCAAGATTAAATTTAATGGATGTGGTCATGCTGGTGTCAGGCAGTATGATAGGTTCAGGTATTTTTATTGTGAGCAAAGACATGATGCTTGCCTTGGGTTCGCCATTTTGGGTTTTAATGTGTTGGCTACTTAGCGGAGTGATCACTTTATTTGCCGCTTTAAGCTACGGTGAATTGGCGGCCATGATGCCCGAAGCGGGCGGACAATTTGTTTTTTTGAAAAGGGCATTCGGTAATTTAACCGCCTTTGTTTATGGGTGGACCGTTTTTTTGGTGATCCAAACAGGTGTTATTGCCGCGGTGGCCGTTGCCTTTGCAAAATATTTGGGCGTGATCTTTCCTTCAATTTCCGAAGAGAACGGTGTTCATGTTGGAACATTTTTTATTTCTGTTTCACAATTTGTTGCCATCCTTTCTATCATAACTTTAACCGCTATTCATACAAAAGGAATTAAGAACGGCTCGTTGATACAAAGAGTATTTACCATTTCGAAACTGCTAGCTTTGTTTGTTTTGATCGTATTAGCTTTTACAAAACTTGGCTCAGAGAATTATTTTAGTCAAAACTTTAGTGATCTCACCTCTGCCGTTAATTACGATGAAAAAACACAGACAAGCACGCCTTTAAATGGTTTAAGCATTTTTGTTTTTCTTGGCACTGCACTCATTGGTGCATTATTTAGCAGTGATGCTTGGAACAATGTTACTTTTTTATCTGCCGAAATTAAAAACCCACAACGCAATTTACCTTTGGGTTTAAGCTTGGGTGTTTTTATAGTTACCATCTTATATATTCTTGCCAACATTGCCTATTTTATTTTGCTACCGGCCATGGGCGATGCAACGGCTACATCACCCGAAGGATTAGGCATACGATTTGCCGATCATGGACGTGTTGCCACTGCAGCGCTAAATACGTTTTTTGGAAATACGTCTATTTACATCATGGCTATTTTAATTGTGGTATCAACCTTTGGTTGCAATAATGGTTTGATACTTGCAGGCTCACGTTTATTTCAATCCATGGCCAATAATAATTTATTCTTTAAACAAGCAGGGCAAGTGAATAGACATAATGTCCCTTCCAAATCTTTGTGGATCCAATGCCTTTGGGCTTCTTTGCTTTGCTTAACCGGTTCGTATGGGCAATTACTAGCCTACGCCACTTTTTCGTCGCTCATTTTTTATATTGTAACCATCATTGCTTTATTTGTATTACGCAAAAAAGAACCTGATACACCTCGTCCTTACAAAGCTTGGGGCTATCCTGTAATTCCAATGCTTTACATCATTATCACCTCATTAATTTGCTTAGATCTTTTGATTTTCGATCCTAAAAATTCTATTTTAGGGGTTGCAATAATTTTACTCGGTATACCTGTTTATTTTTTATTCAGCAAAAAACAAAACACTGCTTCGTCAATTTTTAAATAGTTATTTTGGTTTTAATAAACAGCAGCGCAACGGACTTTATATTTTGTGTTGCATCAGTTTATGCTTGTTGATCGTTCGTTTGGTTTATCCTTATTTCATTACGCCCGCCAATATTCAAATAGCCAATATTGCCTTGGTAGAAGAAGAAATAGATGCAAAAAGGAATTCTGCATTTGACACTAAAAATGGTGCCGAAAATTTAGGTACTGTATTTCCTTTTGATCCAAACACCGTTACCAAAATAGAATTGATAAAATTGGGGTTAAAAGAAAGAACAGCAGAAACATTTATTAAATTTAGAAATAGAGGTTTTGTGTTCAAACAAAAAGAAGATCTGCAAAAGATCTATGGTATCTCCCCAAAATTATTTTCGCAACTTGAGCCGTACATTTTGATCAAGAACACTGCATTGGCCAACAAAAAAGAGAACACTAACAAAGAAACCATCTCCGG
Source organism: uncultured Akkermansia sp. (assembly GCA_964474925.1). Lineage (GTDB taxonomy): Bacteria > Bacteroidota > Bacteroidia > B-17B0 > Aurantibacillaceae > Aurantibacillus. The sequence goes on from CAYYUS010000071.1 coordinate 7,883, forward strand.
CAAAAAATTGGAATTAAATTCGGCCGATAGTTTAGCATTAATTGAATTAAAGGGAATTGGTCCGGGTTATGCCAAACGTATTTTAAAATACAGAAATTTACTAGGAGGATTTACTTCCATCCAACAAGTAAAAGAAATTTATGGAATGACAGATGATCTGTACCAACTCATTGCATCTCAATGCACGATCAATTCCTCTTCTATTAAAAAGATCAATATCAATACCGTTGATTTTAAAGTGCTCAACAAACATCCTTACATTGATTATGAACTCACCAAACGCATCTTCACACTAAAGAAAAATGGCAAAATTACAGAGGAAAACATTGCCGAAGCGATAGAGGACGATCAATTAACGGCTAAGATTAAACCTTACATTGAATACTAGGTCTAACTAAGGGTTTAGGGCCTTATGGCTGTGGATTTTTAGCATAAAATGACCTTTTTATGTTAAAAAAAATGAGTAAATTAGCCTTTATTCCTAAGCATCCCATTTAACATGAGCGATAAGCAAAGAACCATAAAACAGGCGGTTTCATTAACCGGAGCCGGACTTCATACAGGCACAGCAGTTACTATTACATTTAATCCTGCGCCGGAAAATCACTGGTATAAATTTCAACGCATGGACCTTCCTGGGCAACCTATTATTGAAGCCGATGCAGATCTTGTTGTAGATACTTCGCGTGGTACCACGCTTGAAAAAGATGGCGCACGCGTTTATACAACCGAGCAT
>CAYYUS010000072.1:0-5873 GCA_964474925.1 uncultured Akkermansia sp.
AATGGAATTATTATTTAGGTTATTGCGAGGCTGCTTTTGTGATGCGAAATATTAATGTATTGCAAATGGTTTATTCGCGACCGAATAATATTATTCGGTAGGCTTTATCTCTTTAAATCGCGTAAAGATCAACGCAGCTAAAATACAGAGTACAAATCCAAGAATTCCATTTAATCTTACACCAAGATCGTTCCCGGCATTTTGACCGAAGTTGAGCATCATCGAGAATAAGGCTATACCAAATGTCTGCGCAAGTTTTACAAAGAAATACCTTACGGCAAAATAAATAGCTTCCTTGTTTTGTCCGGTGTCTTTCACGTCTTTTTCAATGATCTCGGCAAGAATCGCATTTGGTAATATATTCAAAGAAGCCAAGGGAATTGCCGCCAGGGCAATAAGGGTGTAGATCTGAACTTCATTGTTAAAGGAGAATTTTCCGAGAAAGAAGATTCCAAGGAAGATGAAGCCTAGTAACACCAAGGAGAAAAGAACGATCTTCTTTTTGCCTATTTTATTGGCTAAATAAGTTGTAACAGGGTAAAACGCAAGTGACACAAGCACCATTGTCATCATTAATGTGTTACCTATCTCTTCTTCTAAGTCTAATAATACCGTTACAAAATACATTAGACCTGAAGTGATAAGCGTTACAGAAATGAAATATGAAAAATCGGCAACTACGAACAATAAGAAATTCTTGTTTGTAAGTGTTTGTCTTAAGGCAGTTTTAAGTGGAGTTGAACTTGGTACACTTGTACTATATTTTTTCTCATTGATAAAGAAAGCGCTAATAGCCATAAAAACTCCGGCAAGAATGGCTAGCAATAGAACGGTAGCTTGCAATGCTGCTAGTTTTGTTTCTAAGCCAAAATGTCCTTGCAGCGCAGCCGTCATATTAAAGGCGTTTGATGAAATACCAATTCCAAATACATAGCCTAGCGATTGCCAGGTAGAAAGTTTTACTTTGTCGTCGGCAGTTTTAGCGAGTTCAGGTAACAAAGCGTTATAGGGAATGATATAGCTAGTTGAGAATACATAAAAAAGGATCAAAGAGATGATCAGCCAAATAACATTAGTTGTGCTTTCATGGTCATTGATCGGATAAAAAACAAGAAAACAAAAAATGATAGCTGGAACGATAGCTAATTTCATGATAGGCGTTCGCCTCCCTTTGGGATTTGTACTTCTATCACTGAATTGTGCAATAAATGGATCATAAATAGCGTCCACCAATCTGCCGCCACCAGTTATTAAGGCAACCGCATTAAATATTACAAAAATGCTGGCTTGTGTAATTAAAACCGGTAGACCACTTGTGTCAGGGGGTCTGTATAAATACACAACAATAACGCTGATCAAATTTACCAATACGCTCCAGCCCATCATTCCAAAGGCGTAAATGAACATGATCTTTAAAGGTAGTTTGGACTGATTCATACTTGCGAGACTAAGATACGGATTATAAGAGCCCTCAAAAATGCAAAAAAATGACCCTTCGAAATACAAGAAGAAATCAGCAATGACGGGCTTTTTAGGCAATAATATCCTATTACGCCCATAGGATATATAGAAAATAGTTGTCCGTTTGCTTGACAGACTCATTTTGGTGTCGTTACTTTGCGGTCACTATGATAGGTGTTGTTATAAATATTAAATTATCAAAACACATGATGTGCTGCATGATGTGTGATCCTCAACGGATGTGGTAATGATATTTCTTTCATTAAAGCCCTTCCGTTTCCCACGCGAAGGGCTTTTTTAATACCAAATAATTAACCAAAAAAAATTTAACATGGAAAAAGTTTATATATCAGAGCAAGGTCCCGAAGTTTCAGCAGCTATCTACAGCTTTTGGAGATGGAATACACCAGCATTACTTTCTGCAAAAAAAGTAGAAGATATTATTGGTTATAATTTGAATCTTGGTGTCAACACCTTTGATCATAGTGATCAATACGGTGGTGGAAAGATCGAGGAATTATTTGGATCTGCCTTGAAGAATGGTTCGTTTAAAAGAGAAGATGTAATTATTTCAACCAAAGCAGGGATTAAAACAATTGGAAGAGAGAAGATCTATGATCTGAGCCCGGAACATTTAATTAGCGCCGTGGATAATTCGTTAAAGCGTTTAAAAACAGATTATATTGATATTTTTCTTTTGGAACACTACGATCCATTAATACAAGCAGAAGAAACTGCTTCTACGTTAACTAAATTACAGCTGAACGGAAAAATAAGACATGTGGGAGTTTCAAATTTCAATGTGTTCCAACATCGTTTACTCGCATCGCGTTTATCGCAGCCAATTGTAACTAATCATATTGAACTAAGCGTTTTAAATACAACTGCAATTAACGATGGTCGTTTAGATTTTATAAAGGAACAATATAGCAAACCAATGGTGTATGCTCCGCTAGCAGGAGGCAAGATACTTACGGGTAAAGACGCACGATCGGTTAAAGTTAGAAGAGCTCTTTCAGATGTAGGAAAGAAACATGGTGCTAATGTTGAACAAACAGCCGTGGCATGGCTTTATAAATTAGGAGCATTGCCATTGATCGGTAGTCCTGACAAAGCCCGGATCGTGAATGCGGCAAGTGCTTATAAGATCCATCTTACAAATGAGGAATGGTATAAAATTTTTAACGCTACAAAATAGTATGGAAAGTTTTAGAACAGAATTAGAATTAATAAACCACTCTACCAAAGCATTGGTAGAAAAGGACATTATTGATCTCGATAAAAAGATCCGCGAATTTCGTGAAGGAAAGATTCATGAAGAAAAATTCAGGAGCTTACGTTTGGCTCGTGGTGTATATGGTCAACGCCAACAAGGTGTGCAAATGATCCGCATTAAATTACCATTCGGAAAGGTGAGTACAAAGCAATTAGTGCGCATTGCAGATATTAGCGATGAGTACTCAAATGGAAATTTACATTTAACCACGCGCCAGGATATTCAAATTCACCATGTGAGTTTAGATAGAACACCCGAACTGTGGGCAAAATTGGAGCAAGACGATATTACCCTGCGTGAAGCTTGCGGAAATACGGTAAGAAATATCACTGCATCGCCCGAAGCGGGAATTGATCCTAATGAGCCCTTTGATGTTTCGCCTTATGCTAATGCATTGTTTCAATATTTCTTACGCAAGCCGTTTGGACAAGAGCTCGGTAGAAAAATAAAAATCGCTTTTTCAAATAATGATAGGGATACAGCTTTTACTTATATCCATGATTTTGGTTTTATTCCAAAACTAAATGCTAGTAATGAAAGAGGATTTAAAGTGCTTGTTGGAGGCGGATTGGGCGCGCAACCATTTTTAGCGCAAACAGCTTACGAATTTTTGCCTGAGAATAAATTGATTCCATTTGTGGAAGCATCTATTCGTGTGTTCGATCGTTATGGCGAAAGAGTGAGTAGACACAAAGCACGTATTAAATATTTGATCAATAAAATTGGAATTGCAGAGTTTTTGAAATTAACAACCGAAGAAGAAAAGGCAGTTTTATTTAAAACAGTAGAAATTGATACGGATACAATTGTGAGCACGCCTGTTTTAAAGAATAAATTGCCGAAAGTAACACCTATAATAAACGAGAAGAAATATGATCAGTGGTTGAGCACAAATACGTTTGAGCAAAAGCAACATGGCTATTACGGCGTTTACGTTAAAATTCTGTTGGGAAATATTCCTTCCGATAGAACCAGAAAATTTGTTGACGTAATAAAAAAATACGCCGATGCTTCTGATGTTCGCATTACAATTAATCAAGGTTTTTTATTAAAGCAAGTGGGCATTGAAGAATTACCATTTTTGTTCGCAGAATTGTCGGAGTTAGAACTTGCCACTCCGGGCTTTGATTCGGTAGGTGATATTACTGCTTGTCCGGGAACCGATACGTGTAATTTGGCTATTTCTAATAGTACAAATATTTCTGTGGAATTAGAAAAAGTAATTTATGCAGAGTACCCCGAACTAATTTACAATCATGATATCAAAATAAAAATAAGCGGCTGTATGAATTCATGTGGTCAACATGGTTTGGCACAAATTGGTTTTCATGGTAGCTCTTTTAAAGTTGGTACAAATGTGGTTCCCGCTTTGCAAGTATTATTAGGAGGTGGAACTTTAGGAAATGGAGGCGGAAGAATTGCCGAAAAAGTAATTAAGGTGGCCAGTAAACGCGCACCCGATGTATTACGTAAATTATTTGATGACTTTGAAAATGGCGCGGTGGAAGGAGAATATTTCAATTCGTATTATGATAGAAAAGGAAAGGATTATTTCTATCAACTTTTAAAACCAATTGGTGATAATTCGAATTTAACTGAGAACGAGTTTTTTGATTGGGGTTCGGAAGAGAAATTTAAAACGGAGATCGGTGTTGGTGAATGTGCGGGTGTAATTATTGACCTTGTACAAACCTTGTTTTTTGAAGCAGATGAAAAATTGGCTTGGAGCGCCGAGGCTCATGAGAACAAACAGTATGGTGATAGCATTTATTATAGCTATGCATCATTTATTCATGCGGCAAAAGGTTTGTTATTAAATAAAGGCATTCATGTAAATACGCATCACACGTTGATCGCTGATTTTGACAAGCACTTTGTAGAGACCGGAGAATTTAATTCATTCAAAGGATCGGTATTGCAAATAAATAAAAACGAGCCCTCAGAGGAATTTTCTACAAAGTATTTTAACGAGGCAAAACAATTTGTAGAAGCAGTAAAAATATACAGAGAGAAATTAAAAACAGAAATTCTGGAGGAAGTAAAATGAATTACATCTATATAAAATACGAATATTGTTGTTGCTGTATGATAATGAACAGCTCAGTGTGATGGTTTTCTCCTTTGTCACCCTGAGCAGGAACCATCCCCCTCTTGAGGGGGTGGCATTTGCGGAGCAAATGACGGGGGAGGAAAGCAAAAAGGATAAACAATTAAAAAACAACAACAATGAAAAAAGAAATATATCCAAAATTAACAGTAGTAGGCGCCGGTCCAGGTGATCCTGAATTAATAACCCTAAAAGCTATCAACGCTTTAAGTGAAGCTGATGTGATCTTATACGACGCTTTGGTAAATAAAGAATTATTGAAATATGCGCCATTAGATACCTTAAAGATCTACGTAGGCAAACGCAAGAACAAACACGAGTATACACAAGAGCAAATAAATAATTTAATTGTTGATCTTGCTTTTACTCATGGAAGAGTGGTGCGTTTAAAAGGCGGTGATCCATTTGTATTTGGTAGAGGCAGCGAAGAAATTGCACATGCCGATGCATTTAATATTGAAACGGCCATTGTTCCCGGCATTTCAAGTTCCATTGGCGTTCCGGGCGCAAGCGGAATTCCTGTAACTCATCGCGGGATCAGCGAAAGTTTTTGGGTAATTACCGCCACCAAACAAAACGGAGAATTATCGAACGATATTTATGATGCTGCAAAAAGTAATGCAACTGTTGTGATCTTAATGGGCTTATCAAAACTGCAACAAATAGCAGAAGCATTTAAAGCAAATGGAAAAGGGCAAACACCTATTGCGGTAATTCAAAACGGAACTTTAGCAACAGAAAACGTGGCTATTGGAAGTATTGAAACTATTGTTCAGGAAGTGAAAGATCAAAATATCCAATCTCCGGCAATTATAGTAATTGGCGATGTGGTGAAGTTCCATAGATACTACGATTCATTGTCTCACCATGTAAAATATTCATTGAATTAAAATGAAATTGAGACACATAATTGTTTTTCTGTTTGTATCAGGTTCTTTGTTTTCGCAAAAGGAAAACGGACGTTCATATAATATGTTTTGGTTTGGGTATTATAATTATACTCAATTGAACGCTAAATGGAATATCAAT
>CAYYUS010000072.1:5883-8603 GCA_964474925.1 uncultured Akkermansia sp.
TACCGACATCCAACATCGAACTAAAAATGGTTTTGAAATTCAGTCGCAAACATTGATCAGATCGGCGGCGGTTTATAAGATCAATAAATTTTTGAATGTTAGTTTTGGAGGCGCCCACTTTAGATATTATATTAAGAATGATCTAACACGTGGAGAGTGGAGACCATGGCAAGAGTTTGGAGCCAATTTAGAATACGGGAAAGTTAGGGTAGGCCATCGTTTACGCGCCGAGCAACGCTTTAATCAAATTGCCATAAACGAAGATATTACCGATGATTACCGATTTAATTGGAGATTCCGTTATAAAATAGATGCTGAATTCCCACTAATTAAAGCAAAGGAAAAGACCCATACACTTTCTTTGTCGAATGAGTTCTTTATTAATGCAGGAAGCTCAATAGTGAATCCTTTCGATCAAAACAGAACCTTTGCGTCTTTTAATTACCAGATGTCTAAAAACGTGAGGTTATTATTTCAATACATGTACATAGTTCAGTTTATACAAGCACAAAACAAGTATGATAAGATCTCAGTGATCAGATTTAATATACAACATACAATTAAGAATGGAAGCGCAACAAGTAAATAAACTATTCCCTGTTTTTTTAAAACTGGAGAATTTCCATGTCCTTATTATTGGAGGTGGTAAAGTTGCTTTGGAAAAAATAACGGCTATTTTGAATAATAGTCCCTTAACAGAGATCACCTTAATTGCTAATGCCATTTCGGATGGGATAAAGAAACTGGCCGAAGAAAGAGACAATATTGTTTTGCACGAACGTTCTTTTAAAGAAGAAGATCTGCTTAACAAGGAATTAGTGATTGTTGCAGTTAACAATAAGCAAACCAGCATTGAAATAAAACAATTGGCGCAGCAACGCGGATTATTGACCAACGTGGCCGATACGCCTGAGCAATGTGATTTTTATCTGGGAAGTATTGTTCAAAAAGGTCAAATAAAAATTGCGATCTCAACAAATGGGAAGTCACCAACTTTAGCAAAACGTATTCGTGAAACTTTTGAAGATTCTTTTCCTGATAATATTAATGATTCAGTTGAAAGTTTAACTGAGGTGCGGAAATATCTAAGCGGTGATTTTTCAAGCAAAGTAGATCAACTAAATCAAATAACAGCTGTTCTTTCTAAAGAGGGACTCAAAGAAAAACCAAGCATTAGCAGAAAGAGGCTGTTGATCTACAGTTTTTCAATTCCGGCACTATTGATCTTAGGCTATCTGTTCTGTTATTTTCTTCCACCTGCTATTATTGGTGGATTGGCAAGTCAAATTGCACAAAACATCGATTCTTCTATTTTTCTATACATATTGGCGGGCTTCACCGCACAAATGATAGATGGTGCATTAGGCATGGCCTATGGTGTAACAGCTACAACATTTTTATTGTCGTTTGGTATTACGCCTGCTGCTTCAAGTGCAAGCGTTCACGCTTCCGAAGTTTTCACAAGTGGTGTTTCAGGTTTAATGCATTTGAAATTTGGAAATGTAAATAATAAACTTTTCAAAAAGCTACTGATCCCCGGAGTTATTGGAGCAATTCTTGGCGCATATATTCTTTCATCTTTTGAGCAATACAATTATATTATCAAGCCTTTAGTTTCTATTTATACTTTAGTTTTAGGTGTGATCATTATTTTTAAAGACTTAAAAAAAGATAATATTCTTCAAAAAATAAAACGAATTTTTCCTTTAGCAGCAGTAGGAGGATTTTTGGATTCTATTGGCGGTGGTGGTTGGGGCCCCATTGTTTCATCCACACTAATTGCGCGAGGAAGAAATCCGCGTTATACGATAGGCTCAGTAAATTTGGCTGAATTTTTTATCGCCCTTGCAAGCTCGTTAACTTTTGTAACACTAATTGGCTTAACCCATTGGGCAATAATCATTGGATTAATAATTGGCGGTTGCATCGCAGCACCAATTGCAGCATATATTGCAAATAGAATTCCAACAAAAGCGATCATGCTTTTAGTAGGGATAGTAGTAATAATTTTAAGTTTAAAACGAATTTTATTTTAATATGATCACAACAGATATCGCCGTAATTGGCGCCGGACCCGTAGCTCTTTTCGCAATTTTTGAAGCAGGACTTTTAAAAATGCGTTGTCATTTAATTGATTACTTGCCGCAGGCAGGCGGACAGCTTACCGAGATCTATCCTAAAAAGCCAATTTATGATATCCCCGGATATCCAACTGTATTAGCGCAAGAGTTGGTAGATAATTTATTGAAGCAAGCCGAACCATTTAAACCAACATTTACATTTGGCGAGCGCGTTGAAAAATTAGACAAGATCGCCGATCGAGATTTTATTTTAACTACCAACATGGGAACAAAAATAAATGCGCGAGCAGTGGTTATTGCAGGAGGATTAGGTTGTTTTGAACCTCGCAAACCTGAAGCGGAGAATTTAGAGCAATTCGAGAATGGAAAAGGGATCTCATATATGGTGCTTGATCCGGAGGCTTATCTTAATAAAAAAATAATTATAGCCGGTGGTGGTGATAGTGCTTTAGATTGGACAATTTTCCTAGCCAACATTGCAAAAGAAGTTACGTTGGTTCATCGCAGTGAAGCATTTCGTGGTGCACCGGATAGCGTGAATAAAGTTTTGAAATTAGCCGAAGAAAAAAGGATCAATTTATTGTTGAATACGAATTTAACTCATGTTGAAGGCACTGATGTATTAAAAGTCGTAGGCGT
>CAYYUS010000073.1:0-8602 GCA_964474925.1 uncultured Akkermansia sp.
CGAGCGTTTGCAGGATGTAGGAATTAAAGCGCTTACCATTCATGCGCGCACACGTTCGCAAATGTATAAGGGCAGTGCCAGATGGGAATACATTGCTGCCGTAAAAAATAATCCGCGCATTAAAATTCCCATTTTTGGAAATGGTGATATTGATTCTCCTGAAAAAGCATTAGAGTATAAAAACAAATATGGCGTAGATGGCATCATGATAGGCCGCGCCGCCATTGGTTATCCTTGGATATTTAATGAGATAAAACATTTTTTTAAAACCGGCGAGCATTTACCAAAACCAACTATTGTAAATAGAGTGGAAGTTTGCCGCGCGCATTTAACCAAATCGGTGGAGTGGAAAGGCGAGAAAATGGGCGTGTTAGAAATGCGAAATCATTATGCCAATTATTTTAGAGGCATTCCTAATTTTAAAGAAACGCGCACAAAGTTGGTAACATTAAACTCATTTACCGAAGTAAATGATGTTTTGGAAACTGTGCTAGAAAATAAAGAATTCGCCCAAACTCCTTAAGTTATTTCATAAAATACGTAGAACTGCGTATTGGTCTGCACTTTCATTAGCCTCAAATTTGTATCAAACAAACTCGGTTATGAAAAAGGCTGCACTAAGCGCAATAATGTTATTCTCTTTAATTGTAAAGGCTCAAGACAATATCAAATACGATAAACTATTTGACGACCCATACTTTTTATTTCACATCAAAGCAGGAGTTTTTGGCGATATTGATGCTTATGATACCAAAAATTACCGCGGCGGAATTTACGCAGGGGCGATGGTAAATTTGGGACAACGATTTGCAGTGGGTGGAGATATTAAGTTAGGACTTCCTACATGGAACAGAGTGCAAAAGGAAGCGGTAAATGATGTAGGAGGAACACACTTTGATGTGAGCGGAAGGGCCATCTTTAATTTTAAAGTAGACGAGAGCATGCGTTCGTATAAAACAGACTTAAAAGTTACTTCTTATCGCAGTGGAAATTATAATATCACCGACACAAAGTATATTATGGTAAGCGCGAAACAATTGTATCAAGTTGGTTTAACCGGATCGGCAGGAGTGTTTAGGAACCAGATCGTGCAAAGCAAAAGAACCGCGTATGAGTTTGCAGATTCGTTAGTGAGCGCTGCAGGAACCGGAATTAGTTATACGGGCTTATACGTGTCGGGTGGATTTAGTATACGTTCGTATGTAAATTATTTGATCAATGCGTATAGCACGAGCACAAACGAAACATACAAGAAAAAAGGAAAGCGCGATCATAATGTGATGTATATTGAAGGGATCTACATGCCTTTTGTTTCTGTACCAAAAAACTTAGATGTAAATGGTAAAACACAGGACCTTGCAGACAAACCTGCTACACAAAATTTTGGGGTTCGTATCATTTCCGAGTATCATTCAACCAGACCTTTTTTAAATGGGGCACGTTTAGAATTAGGCACACGACCCGGTATAAAGATGCCCGTAAAGCAAGGAGCTAAGTTTAGCAATCTGTATTTTCAAATGAGCTTATTTGTTGGGATCAACAAAAAAGTAAAAGCCTAAGGAACTTTAAAGCCAATGATCATGCGGTCATCTGTTTGCGAATTATGTCCTTGCCATTCTTTTATAAAACGACTAAAGTAATTACGCTGTCCGTTCATTTCGAGCTTGCTTCCTTTACAAAGGATATCTTTAAATTGTTTTGAAGCTAATTTTTTCATTTGTGGTCCACCAAATTGATCTTTGTAACCGTCGCTGTATAAATAATACGTTGCATACGGATCGTAAATAACTTCTTTGGTCTTAAAGGTCACATTTTCATTTTCGCCTATGGTCTCGCGTTGTGCTTTTAGTTCGCTTATCATTCCTTCAATGATCATGCTGCCATTGTTACGCGCACCGGCATAAAGCATTTTTTTATTTTTAGTATCTATAGCTATAATAGAAACATCCATTCCGTCACGCACCGATTTTTCGTCGACATTTAATTGATGAAAGAACTGATGATTAAGTTTGGTTAATATTTCTCCGGGATTAGACACTTTTTCTTCGTGTACGATCTTATTAAGCAAAGTTGTGCCAATAACGCTGAGCATGGCGCCCGGAACTCCATGTCCTGTGCAATCTCCGGCGGCAATGATCAAATAGTTCTTTTCTTGGCTTATCCAATAAAAATCGCCACTTACTTTTTCTTTTGGTCTAAAATAAATAAAGCTATTGGATAAAGTTTGAGTTAGTATTTTCTCACCAACCAAAAAGGCTTTCTGAATTTTTTGTGCGTACAAAATACCGTCCATTAATTCGGTATTGGATTTTTCTAATTGTTTTTGTTTTAGTTTGATCTCTTCGGTACGTTCATCAATGGTGCGCTCTAGTAAAATGCGATTATACTTTGCAGCCCTAAATCGCAAATAAACAATAAATGCTGTTAATGCAATAAGCATAAAGCCCAGTAAGTAGTAAAAAGCGTTTGATCTATAGAATGGAGGAACGATCCTTATTTTAATGGATACAGGTTTTGTATTCCATATATTATCGCTATTAGCGCCTATCACTTGAAATTCATATTCACCAACATTCAATTCGTTGAACGAGATAAAGTGATCGTCGTTATTATTCTTCCATTCACTTTGAACAGGTAGAAGCCTGTAACGGTAAGAATTTTTTTCGGGAAGATTAAAATCAAGAACAGTGAAATTGATCCTGAACGAATTTTTTTCTTGTGGTATATCTATCGTTTTGCCGTTAAGATCGGAGGTGATATTAAGATCGTTACCAATACCTATAACGCTGGTGATATCAACTCTTGGTATGGAAGCGCGGCCCGTAACATTGTTCGGATTAAATAACACCAAACCATTGGAAGTAGCCAGGTATAAATAACCTTCAAAATAATCAATGCTTTGTATCACGTTAGATGGTAAGCCATCTACTGTACCATACACAAGCACTTCTCCCGAAAAGGGAAAATATTGGAACAAGCCAATGCTTGTGCCTATCCAGAAACTGTTTCTGATCTTTTTAATACATTTTATCTCCGTAAAAAAATCGTCCTTATGATTCTTAATGATCTCATAAGTATAATTATTGAGATTGAATTTAAGCAAGCCCATGAACGAAGTGGCGATAAGAAGATGGTCATCTCCAAGGTTCTCCATTGCAGTGATGTTCCCAACTTCAGCAAGACTTATTTTTTGATATGATCCATCTGGTTTTATTCTTAATATAGCATTGGTTGTGGAAAAAAATGTTCCTTTTGAATTTGACACCACACTAAAAAATACACCGGTAATGTCAAGAGGTTTTTGAATAAGTTTAAACTCTTCGGTTTGGGTATTGAATTTAAAAACTTGATCAATGCTTGCAAGCCAAAGTGTTTTTTTGTCATTAAGATCGGGAACCATGGATGTAAAATGATGTTGTTGCCTATAGAAATAATGTTTTATTGTTAGAGGAGAAGAGTTGAATTTGATCTTAGTGAAGTTGTATTGCCCAATGGTGTAAACATCTCCGTTGTCATCCTCGTAAAACTGCGCAACAAATCGGTCTTCAATACGGGTGTTCTTTACATTGCGATCACCAAATCTAAGATTTGTTGTTTTATCAGTGGTGCGATCATAAATAGCAATTCCATCACCATCAATGCCTACAAAAACTTTGTTTATTTTTGAGCGACAAGCGAGTACCGATAATAACTGATTTGAAGTAAAAGTGCTGTCAGTATATTCAGCTTTTCTGTTTATGATCTGAAGTTTGGGACGTTTGCTCGATTGTTTTTGCAAGCCAACATCAGTTCCGTACCACATCACATCATTAGCATCTTTATAAAGCGCCCAAATTTTATTGCTCATCAAAGAGCGAGGATTATCGGGGTCGTTCTTAATTATTTTGAATTCTTTTTTGTTAATGTCGAACATTGTAACGCCAAAACTCCAGTAGCACTGATAAATAGTATTATCGTTGGAATGAAAATAACTTACGGCCGATAAAAGTCCATTGGGCGCTCTATAAAAAGTTTTCTCAAGTGTTTTTGAATTCACGCAAGCCAACCCATCATCAATACTAACCCAAATATTACCTTGAAGATCTTGAGAGATCCCTATTTGGCCCGACGAACCAAGGCCAGGCAGATAAGTTTTTTTGTAAGAATCGCCATTGAAAATGTAGCGATAGATCCTGTATTCAATTGGGTTGCCTATTGGTGCTTTGGCGCTAACCCATAAAGCCCCGTCCTTATCCACAAATGCACTTTGGATCCAAAGATCCTCAAGTAGAGTAGTGTCTTTTGAGCCAAATGTTTTAAGAACATTCTTATTCTCATCGTAGATCATTAATCCGGATCTTGTTCCTACAACAATACGCCCGTCGGATAATTTTTCTAAACAAGTGATGATGTTTTTTTTCTTTGCATTTGCATAAGAGGTGTCAAGTTTGGCTCTCCTGAAATTGTTGCTTGCAAAAGAATAAACATTAAGGCCCGACGAAGTTCCAATAAGAAGTGATTCGTTAGACAATTGTTTTATGCAACGAATGGAAGGATGGCTTAGTGTAGTTGTATCGCTTTTTGTACTGCGGAAACTCAAAAAATTATAACCATCATAACGATTAAGTCCATTTGCAGTGCCCACCCATAAGTAACCTTTGTGATCGCTATACAAGGCGGTGATAAATGAGCCTGTCATCTCACTGGTGTTGATCTTATCTAAAACCATAACACCGTTTTGGCTTATTAATCTAAGATTAATAAGCGCAACCAGGAGAAATATAAAGAGTACACGGTGTCTCACAAGATGAGCTAAATATAAACATATATACCATAAACGCAAAAAGGAGGCAATGCCTCCTTTTTGCACGTAGTAATAAAACTACGTAATGGTTGTAAACTAGAAATTATTCTATGATTATCTTTTTGGTTGTTTTAACACCATTGTTAGATATCGTCATAAAGTACACTCCTGTCTTGTTACCAGAAAGGTTAATCGAATGATCAGTGCTATTTGTGTTAGTTACTGTAGTATAAACTACCGAACCTAATACATTAGTTACTGTAACATTGTAAGGTTGAGTTGAGCTTGGTAAACTAACGTGGAATACATCTTTACCAGGGTTTGGAGAAACAACAAAGTTGAACTCATTTACACCAGCCTCAGATAAACCTGTACAAGGAGAAACGTTGATGGTACGAGAAACTGTACTTGTAGATGAAGAGTTAGCAGCAACTAAAGTGATCGTGTACACACCTGGTGCGCTAAAGAATACAGTAGGACTTGCAGCAGCAGTACTAGAGAATGCAGCACCTGCAGGAGCAGAAGTCCAAGTATAAGTTGGATTTGGATTACCTGTAGATTGGTTACCCGGCATTACAGCAGTGCTTACACAACCTGCAGCAGTAACTGTGAAGTTAGCGCTAGGGGTTTGTAATAAACTTCCACCGTTGAATTTATAAAAACCTTCTAGGTTAGCCATTGTTTGATCGCTAAAAGTACCTGCCCAAGCAGTTGAAGGATCAACGAAATCGATAGTTAAATATTGGATACCGGTTGAACCCCAGTTGTTCCAAGTATTACCATTATCACTTGAGAAAGATAATAAAGTGTTTCCTGTACCTGCACCGCAAGAAGCAAACCATGAAGTTCCCGGGATACCGCAAACATCATTTCTACCATAGTCAGGATTAGTTGCAACACCTGTTAAAACATTCCAAGTTACACCACCATCAGTTGTGTTGTAAACTGTTGCTACAGTACTTGAAGGTGCAAATGTCATTGCAATTCCATTCATTGCATCGTAAAATGCAATGTCACTAATGGTGTTACTTGCATTAACTGTAGTTACATTCCAATTTAAACCAGCGTCAGTTGTATAGAATATACGGCCTTTGTTAGTTCCAAGCCAAGCGTTAGATGAACCAAATTTTTCGTAAACGTTAGTAATACCAAATTCACCACTTGTTGGATTAGGGATGTTAGCTCCCGGAACCTGAGTCCAAGTAGTTCCACCATCGGTAGAACGCCAAATGTCATGCTCATTTGCACTCGACGGATTTGGATCGCCTGCGGCAATTGCTACGTTAGGAGTAAAAAAGAACACGTAGTTACAAAACGATGTAGCGTTTGTGAACATGGCAGCACTGGTCATATTAACCCAGTTTGCACCACCATCGGTAGTTTTAAAAATACCACCTTGAGAACCACCGCCTACTTTCTTATAAGCACCAACCCATGCAGTTGTACCGCTCATAGCATCAATATTAGAAATGGCATAAACGCTAGTATCTCCCATTACCGGAGTAGAAACGCTTGTCCATACCGGAGCAGCTACGAAACTAGCACCTCCATCATTAGTTCTTGTAACCCAGCAGTAATTCCTAGAAACATTACCTGTTGTTCCATCATAACCGGAAGCCCACATAGCAGTAGGACTTACAGCATCCATATAACGGATACCGGCTGAAGGTATTGGGAAATTTGCATTTTGAACGATTGTCCAGCTAGGGCTGGCAACCTGGGCTGCAGCTGTCATACAAGCTAAAGCACCGAAAATTGTAAGTAAAGATTTTTTCATGTCAACGACTTTTTTGATTAGTAGATAAAGATACAAAAATATTCCTAAAGAACCAATTTCATTTAACAAATTAGCGTAATTTTGCCATCAGTTTTATGATACAAACCGATATAGCAATAGTAGGAGCGGGACCGGTAGCGCTTTTCGCCATTTTTGAAGCCGGATTGCTAAAAATGCGCTGTCATTTAGTAGATTATCTGCCACAGGCGGGCGGGCAATTATCTGAGATATATCCTAAAAAACCTATTTATGATATACCCGGTTTTCCAACCATTAACGCTCAGGAACTTGTAGATAATTTAATGAAACAAGCCGAGCCATTCAAACCAACGTTTACGTTTGGTCAAAGAATTGAATCAATGGAGAAAAAGGGAGAGAGAGATTTTATACTTACAACAAATCTTGGAACCGTAATTCATTGCAAAGCGGTTGTTATAGCAGGTGGATTGGGTTGTTTTGAACCACGTAAGCCCGAAGTTGTTGGGCTTGATAAATTCGAGAATGGAAAAGGGATAAATTATATGATCCTTGATCCGGAAAAATATCGCGGACAAAAAATGATCATTGCCGGAGGTGGAGATAGCGCTTTGGATTGGACCATTTTTTTAAGTTCAATTTGTTCTGAACTTACTTTGGTACATCGCAGCGAAGCGTTTAGGGGCGCGCCGGATAGCGTGAACAAAGTAATGAACCTTGCCAAAGAAGGAAAAATAAAATTATTACTCAATACTAATTTGTTAAGTGTAAATGGAAAAGACACATTGGAAAGTGTGAGCTTGAAGAATACAAAAACAAATGAGGAACAAACAATAAACACAGATCATCTTATTCCTTTATTTGGATTGAGTCCTAAACTCGGACCAATTGAACACTGGGGATTGCAAATTGACAAGAATGCTATTGAAGTGAACACGGATGATTATTCAACAAATGTTCCGGGCGTGTATGCTATTGGCGATATAAACACCTACAAAAATAAATTGAAATTAATTTTATGTGGTTTTCATGAAGCGGCATTGATGAGCCATAGCGCTTACAAATACATTAACCCCGGAATTAAATATACCATGAAGTACACAACCGTAAATGGTGTGAATGAATTTTAATGAGCGATATTAAAATACATATCCAAAACCCCGATGGAACTTTAAGCACCCTGGAAGCACCAACTGATATGGGCTTGAGCTTAATGGAATTTTTAAAGGCAAGTGAATACGATATTTTAGCAACTTGCGGTGGTATGGCCTTGTGCGCTACTTGTCATGTAGAAGTGATAAATGGTTTTGATAAATTGCACGAGATCAGCAATGATGAATACGCGATGCTAGATACACTTCCAAATATTACCGATACATCAAGACTTTCTTGCCAATTAAAATTAGCATCTAACATGGATGGCATTACGGTAAAAATAATGGGCGACGGACTTTCTTAGATCAAGGACAAAGTAAAAAGTAAAAAGCCAAAATGATCAACCCATTTTGGCTTTTTACTTTTGCCTTTTAATTTTAGTTGAACATAAATCTATTATTCAATTCCTGTTCGGCATTTACAATATGAGTTATGAATTTGATCTGGTTCAACAACACCGCTTGTTTGTTGTGCGAAGCAATTAATTCTAATTTTTCTTGCGCTGATAATTGTAGTGAAGCAGCAATATTGTAAACATTTAATTTGCTGAGTGTATCATAATCTATCATTTTATTTTGCACGGTGCTAAAATAATGAATGATGGCGTCTTGTAAATTAGGATTTGTAATGATGGTATTCTCTCTTTCAAATTCAATTAATACGGCGCCGTATAATTTTGGACTCAAAGTTTCGGAATATTCAATGATGGTAAAAATACGAACACACTCGATCAAAATATCTTTTTTTCCGTCGGCGTATTCTTTCACTACATTTTTAATTTTTACTTCACATCCATAATCACTCATCTTTCCATTCTCAAAAAACTGAATAGCGAACGATGCATCGATGTATAAACAATATTTAACTAATTCTTTATAAATATTTTCAAAATTAAACTTTCTTGAATAAAC
>CAYYUS010000074.1:0-8579 GCA_964474925.1 uncultured Akkermansia sp.
TGAACTTATTGCTATTCCGCACGACAAACTCGATGAATGGTTGGTAAAATATCCAAGCTGGAAGAGTTATATCTTTAATAGTTTTACTCAACGTTTCAATGAACTATTACGTTCACTCGAAAGTATTGCCTTTCATAAATTAGATGAACGCTTAATTAAATACCTTAAGAATAAGGCAAAGGTTACCGGCAAAAATGCTATTCAATTATCGCATAATCAAATTGCAGAAGAAATGGGAACAAGCAGGGTAGTGATCTCGCGTTTGCTAAAGCAATTAGAGAACGATAAAAAACTGCTTTTGTATCGCAACGAAATAAAATTGCTTAAGGATTTTTAGGTTGTAAAATTACAACAACCAATTACTCTTTCTCGGATCTGTTGCCGAATCTTTAAGGTGCGTTTTTAAACCTAAAGCAAGCGTGTTAGCCAGTTCAAAAGCTTCTTGTTTATTTCTTGTTTCCTGAATGGTAATGCGTCTGTTCTTATGATGAACTAAACTTACTTGATAATACGAATGAATGCTATTCTCAAGATCATCAACCGCGCAAGTTTCACATTTTGCGAACAGTGTTCTAAAAATAAGCACGTAATCAATTTTTGGTAGAGGTTTAAATTGCCCCCATTTTAATATGCCAAAAAGGCTCTCCTGTAATTTATACACGCGTTTGTTGATGTCAACAATAGTTATAAATTGCCTGATCCAATTGCTTATAGCCTTACGTTTGCTTATGATAACATCGTTCATTAGGAATGCTGTTCAATGATCTGCTTTAATTGTTCGGCTTGTACAACGCCCGATTGGCGCCAAACAATGTTCCCATTCTTAAACAAAAGAAACGTAGGCACTCCTCTTACTTGATATGTATTTGCAGCACCCGGGTTTTTATCCACGTCTACTTTTAAAATAGAAGCTTTATCGCCAATGTTTTGTTTTAGCTTTTCAAGTATGGGTGCCATCGTTTTGCACGGACCACACCATTCAGCATAAAAATCCACCAACACCGGTTTATCTGTATTTATTAATTCATTAAATCCCATCGCACTATTTTTTTATTTGTTCTTCTTCCTCTTCTTTGCTTAGTTTTCCAATAGCACAACTCACATAAGATTTGGCACCGGTAACTAATTTGTCGAAACCCTCAATCGTTCCTTTTTCAGGATAGCCCATTGAGTGCAACTTGTCTTTTAATTTTTTCTGATCAAAATTGTCTACGTGTGTGATCTCAATCGTATCTGTTTCTGTATTCACATTCACTTCCGATACTTCCGAAAATGATAGTAGTCCCTTTTTAATGGTACTAGCACACCCACCGCATTTAAGATTGTCAACTATTACGTTTGTTTTCATGGTTTTAGTTTTTTGTTACTTCACTAAAGGTAACTTCTTCAATGCTCTTTTCTGATGACCTCGGTTTGTTTGCCGCATGATCTATATCACATCCTGAGCTGCCGCAGCAGCCAACGTTAAGAACGGATTGTGTTAAAAGAATGACTCCTAGAAGCCCTAATATCACTTCATTCGACCTAAAGGCCTCCGTTAAAACTACACCGGCTAAAACAAGTCTAATAACTCTCATTAGACTCCAATTGCTTAATATTCTATTTTTCCAATTCATTTTCTTTTGTTTTTTGTGGTTCGCTGCTAAAGGTGTTTAGTATCAATCCGCCGGCAAAGGCAAAATATAATGTACTGTTTATTGGGTTTGATGTAATGGCGCACGAACCTGTGCTGCATCCAATAAAATACCAATAGGCCAGCCCTGCCAATGCGCCAACACCAACTCCGATAATTGTTAGCTTGTATTTAGCTATGAACCTTTTCATACAACAAAGGTACATACACTAAACTGTTAAGTGTGTAACATTTGTTGAATAAGGAATTATTTAGAGAAATTTCACAAAAACTTACTTTAGCCAGTTGTTCTTGTCGGCTCTTGATATCACATCATACATGCTTTGGCAGCCGGTAGTTTTTAAGATGGATTTGCGTTCAACAGTAAGTTTATCAAGGGTAAATCCTGTTACCAGGGCTATTTCTTGCGTTGTAGATCCTTGTTTTATAAGACGAATGATCTCTTTTTGTAGATCGGATAGTTGAGTGTTTGCTTGTTCTAGTGGATTTTTTTCGGGCACGCTTTTCATTTTTAAAACAATATTTTCGAATTTTTTATTTTTCTGCACTACAAAGGTATGTGAAGATGAATAATGCTGTGTGATGTAACTTTAGTATTATTGTTATCCTAAAGTGAAGAATTGGCGGTTATTACTTAACTGTCTTCTTACTTTATCTTTTCGTCTGCGATCAGCGCTTCTTCATCGGAAATTATTTTCATGAAAACAGATTTCACAAAAATTGCAAACTCATCCTTTCACTGCTTGTGTTCTATAAGCATCCGCTTTTGTAAGTTTAGTGCATAGCTGTTCTTTTTTTAAACAAAAGCAGTAAGTAAAAATAAGCGTGGCGCTGGCGATCCAAATTAAATTACTTTTCATCTTTACCTCCTATGTTTTTTGTTTTTAAACCTATACTCATTCCAAATCCAACAGTCATGAAAAAACTTTTTTTAGGAACTCCCGGTTGTTGTCCAATTTCCATTTTAGAATTGAAACCTACTGTTGAGTTAAATATCCATTGCCATCCTGCTCTCCAGCCAATCATACGACGTTTATTTTCGCTAATATTCACGTCCACATCATTTAAATAGCTTTGCCCGGCATTTGGTTTAAGCTCATATTTAACTAAGGGAGTAAATAATACGTCGGCATAAAAATTATTTACAGTTCTGCACGATCTTTTTCCATACCCTTCTCCATTAATAACTAAAAATTTGAGTGATTTAAGATCAATGCCTGCATAAATGCCCGTACTTTGAGCAACATAATTTATGGTCTCATAATTTACGCTATCACGAAGGTAACGTACTTGGCCATCATTAGCTTTTCCTTTAAGATCGTATTCTGTAAAAGCTTCAGTAATATCATTATCAACTTTATGATTACTTAAAAACGAAAGAAATCCACCTCTTAGTCCTGCAACCTTGCGGGCTTCTCCCATTACCATAATGTATTTTGTATACGTATATCCGCCGCCACTACTCGAGTGCAAAACAACTTTATGCGCTACATTTTTTAATTTATAGCGAAAGTTGAAAACACCGCCAATTTCGAGTTGACTTGATTTTTGTAAACCTGAAGGTGAGAAAACACCACTTGCGTTGGCATCTAAGTATGCTTTACGATAATCAACCTGCACTTGAAATAGTTTCGCAGCCATCCACGTAGCTTGTAAATTATAACCTATACTAATATTACTCAAATAGCATTGCGTATTAAACGGATTAAGATGGATGTAAAGGTTTCGTTTGTCGGGATCGTTTTCTTGGATCCTGTAATTTACAGATTGACTTTTAAGCGAACATGCACTCAGCAGTAAGGTCAAAGTTAACAAGATGTTCGTTAGGCTCAATGTAGCTTTCATTGTATATGTTTATCCTTCAAAGGTAGGCCTGGTAAGGCTTTGGATAAATACCGCCCCTTGGGTAAAACTTATCCGTACTGGTGGGTATATTGTGGTAAAAACACTTATTTTTGTATAAGCAAGGGTTAAAATGAGTCAATTCAACATATATATAGTGGATGATCATAAAATGATGATCGATGGCATAAGCGCACTTTTAAAGAATGATGAACGCTTTGTTATTATTGGCCAGAATACTAACCCACTAAATGCTTTGTTAGAGATCGAGAAGAAAAAGCCTCATGTGCTTATTACAGATATAAGTATGAAAGAACTTTCGGGAATTGAATTGGCAAAAAGAGTAAAGGCGATAGATAATGATATTAAAATTCTGGCTTTATCTATGCACGACGATCGTCAAACAATTTCAGACATGTTGGAAGTTGGAATTAGCGGTTATGTTTTGAAGAATACAGGAATGGATGAGTTAACTGCTGCTATAACTAAGGTTGCAAATGGCCAAATGTTCTTTAGTGCTGAAGTTACCGATACGATGATGAAGGCAATGTCGGAACCAAAAAATACCAATAAAGAAACCGTTAGTTTAACTCCCCGAGAAATTGAAATAGTAAAACTGATCTCTACCGAATTAAGTAATGCACAGATCGGCGAAAAACTTTTTATAAGCGAGCGCACCGTTGAAACCCACCGCAAGAATATCTTTCGTAAAACCAATACCAAAAGCGTGGCAGGCCTTATTAAATTGGCCATGGAGTCTAAGTGGATCTAGGCTTATCCGTACTACCACGTAGATAAAATTACCACAGCATGGGTATTTCACAAACCTTGTAGGTGTTGCACATTTGTGTTGTTAATCACAATAACTCAACAAAACAAAAATTATGAAAAACCTAAAAAACCTAGTAACACTTAGCATCACAGCGGCTATGATCGCTGCTGCATGCAGCGCACCAAAATTGTCGGCCTACGCCGAAAAGAAAGATCTTAGCGGGAAAGCTAAGTATGATTTTAACCGAGCAAAAATAAGTTCTACCGGAAGAGGCTTTGCAGTAGATATGGCAGCCTTAGGAAAAATGCCAAAACGTGTAGCGCTTGTATCATTTTATATTGATGATCCGGGTCTAACTAAAGTAAGTGGCACCAACTCAACCGGTAAATCATATAATACAACAAATACAGGAAGTGCAAATGGTGTTGCATTTGCAAACGACTTTTATAAGCAAAGCATAGATGGGCTTAAATCAACTTTTAAAACATATGGCATTGATATTTTAACACCATCAGAATTTTTAACTGATGATGATAAAAAACAAGCGTACAATGATTTCGTGGTAAAGCATACTACCGCAAATAAAATTGGTGAAAAATTTACCAAATGGGCAAAAAAATCAGGTAATCTTGGTACTACCATTGAAATGGATGAACCGGCAGATGGATTTAAATTGGTAAAAATAAACAAGAACGATATTGCTGATGCTGATAAAAAAGCTGTTGGTCCAACAAATTTAAATGGAAGTAACGACGGGCAAATGATAGAATCAGTTGGTTATGATCTTTGCAAAAGTTTAGAAGTGGATGCCGTACTTATCATTTTCAATACACAATTGGCCGATTCAAAATGGTCGCGTACACGTTTTTGGATGTGTGCTGTTAATATGCATTTATTAGGGCCAAATCCAACGCCATTAAAGGAAGGTAAAAAAGATAATAATCTTTACAGCAAAGGTTTATTCTATTGCGGCGTTCGAATGGCATTTAAAAAGGGCTTAGCCATCAATCCCAAAATTAAGGACGAAGCTAAAAAAGTAGAGAACGACAAGATGAATGTAACAGCTTACAACAATATGATCAACGGCTGTGCTAACAAGATCGGAACTTATTTACAAAAGGACTTAGCAAAAGCCCAAAAGAAGTAATCTTAATTGTATTCATAAAGCCTCACCATTCGGTGAGGCTTTTTAAAATTTTATTTTATGACAACTCATAGAACCATATTTCTTTTTTTGTTATTTCTTTTCTCACTAACTTCTAAAGGGCAAGAGATCCAATGGGCTTTTGCCGTTAATTACGACACAGAAATAACAAATAAAGATCAACTCAATGCCCGAATGGCAATTGGTGCGCCAGATGCTAAAACTTACGGAGCATTAAGTAAACGCTGCGCAACGGCCAATAATCAAAAGAATGCTCAATTATGGTTAGATCTTAAAACGCCGCAAGAGGCAAAGCAGATCCTCATCATAGAAAATAATGCTTGCGGTAGTATTGTAAAAATAGAATTGCTCGATGAGGAAGGGACCGGAACGCCGGTATACGAAAAACCTGCATCACCGGCCAATACATCTTATCGCTTATTTACAATTAATATTCCTGAGCGCACAAAAAAAATAAAAACTATCAAGATAAAAATAAGCGGCGCTACGGCTAAAGTAGAACCGCAGATCGATGCCGTTGGTATTTTTGATGGCGACACAAAATTTACATTTGAAGAGATCATAAAAAAGTACAACACCAATAAACCTGAGTTCGCAAAAACAGAAGATGCAAGCGCTACTAATTTTGAAGTTGGTTTTGATAAAAAGAACATTAATGTATTGAATGTAAAAAAAGACATAAGCGTATTAATGAAAGGCTTAAGACCTGGCGAGTCGGGAAATCTTGGTGGGAAAGTGAACTCAGTGTATGAGGAGATCGCGCCCATCATTTCACCCGATGAAAAAACATTATTCATGATCCGCTCTGGCGCACCCGAAAATTATTATACGAATTCAAGTGAAGATATTTGGTACGCCGAATGGAATGCAAAAGATACCGCTTGGGGATATTCACAACACATGGGAGCTCCATTTAATAATTATAGTGTGAACAAAGTGGTTGGCATCACCCCTGATGGAAATACCATGCTAGTAAAAGGTGCTTACAAAGATGGACAGGTAACTAGCGGTTTGGGTTTTTCCTTTACAAAACGAATTATAGGTGGATGGAGTATACCTGAAAAAATTAAATTAAAAGGATATGATGATATGGTGAACGGAATTTATGTTGGATCATATTATGCTAATGATGGAAAAACATTGTTATTGAGTTTCTCAGAGCAAAAAGAAAGCGAATTCAACGATATTTATGTTAGCTTTTTAAAGCCTGACGGATCATGGAGCAAGCCAATAAGTTTGGGTAAGAATTTTAATACCAGTTTTAAGGAAGACACCCCTTTTTTAGCTTCCGACGGTGTTACACTTTATTTTAGTAGTGATAGACCGGGAGGTTTGGGCAAACGTGATATTTATTTCTCAAAACGCTTAGATGATACGTGGTTAAATTGGAGCCCTGCTGTAAATTTAGGTTCGAGTATAAATACCGTTGGCGATGATGCCAATTATAGCATTGCTGCATCTGGGTATTATGCTTACATGGTAAGTACACGTAATGCCATTGGTGGAAGCGATGTAGTTCGTATCAAATTAAAGGATGAGATAAAACCAAATCCTGTTGTATTGGTAAGTGGAAAGGTTATCAATGCAAAAACAAAACAGTACATTGATGCCAACATCGTTTATCAGTTATTGCCCGGCGGAGAAGAAGCGGGTATAGCACGCAGTAATCCAAATAATGGTGATTATAAAATTGTATTGCCTTACGGAAAAAATTATTCCTTCAATGCCGGAGCACAAGGTTATATTGCAGTTTCAGATAACTTAGACCTCACTAGCATTTCAGAATATAAAGAGATAACACGCGATCTGTATTTGGTACCTGTGGAAGTAGGTGAAACGATCCGTTTGAATAATATCTTTTTTGAGACGGCAAAATTTGATCTGCTACCAACGTCATTCGTAGAATTAGATAAATTAGTAAAGATCTTAAATGATAATCCTATAATGGAAATTACAATTTCGGGCCATACTGATAATGTTGGTAACGATGATGCTAATCAAACACTTTCTGCCAATAGAGCAAAGGCGGTAGTAGATTATTTGGTATCAAAAAATATTGCAGCTAATCGCTTTCAGCAGGCAGGTTATGGCGAAACAAAACCATTGGCAAGTAATGAAACGGAGGAGGGCAAGGCTTTAAATAGGAGAGTTGAGTTTACCATCAATAAAAAATAATAGGTTGGACAGTGGGGTTGAATTATTGTGAGGGGTAACTCTTTAGGTGGAGTTACCCTTTTTTAGTATTTTTAAATGTTTTATGAAAAAGATCTTTACATCTATAGTTTTTATTTTAGGCTTTATTGTTACTGCTCAGAACAACGATAGTTTAATTGCTTCATTAAAGACGAATATTCCAGACAGTACAAAATTGCAAACACTGAGCGATCTTAATTGGAATTATTTAAGCATCGATCTGGATAAAGCTATGCGCTTTGCCGAGCAGGAGTTGGAATTGGCAAAGAAGAGTAATAACCAAAAATTTGTGGCACAAGGATATAACGATATTGGCCTTGTGCACATGAAACGCAGTAATTATCGCGAAGCCATCAAATGGCATAAGCTCGCTTTAGAGATCCGTTTAAAATTGAAAAGTGATCTGGATAAGGCATCTTCCTATAGCAAGCTCGGAGTTTGCAGCGAAGAGATCTCTGATCATGTGGCTTCTTTAGAATATGCATTGAAAGCGCTTGATATTTATGAAAAATTGCAGAACAAACCTTATATAGCTTTTACATTGAATACAATTTGTAATATCAATGGTAATCTAAAGCAGTACGGTAATATGATGACCTATGCCAAAAGAGGTTATAAATTGGCACAGGAAAGTGGAAGCAAGGAAGCGGAAGCTGGTGCCTGGAATTATATTGCCTACGCGTATGAAGGAATGAAAAAGGCAGATAGCGCTATCTACGCTGGTAAAAAAGCATATGAACTCTTTGTAGAATTAGGCGACTCTAATCTTATTGCAGGCACGCTAAATAATTTGGGGTATTATCATCGCCTCGCTTTTAAAGATAAAGAGGCTTTAACGTATTATGAAAAGGCCTTAGTAATTGCGCATAATATTGGTGATATAAGCAGTGAAGCTCTATATAACTGCCATGTATCAAAGATTTATTTGGTAATGACGAAGATGCAATGGATAGAATCTTCATAATTGAAATATA
>CAYYUS010000075.1:0-8416 GCA_964474925.1 uncultured Akkermansia sp.
TCATACAGTATTGATTGTTATCCAAGGACGCGGGAAATAATTAATAGCGCAACCATTTGAATATTTCTCTCCAACTCGTCTTCTTCCCATACATTAAAATACCAGTGCGGTAAATTTTCCCCGCAAGCCAAACTGTTCCGATAAAAGAAACATATAAAATTCCCAGTGAAACAAGCACTTGCCATGTTGGTACACCTTGGGGTAAACGCGCCATCATGACAATAGGGGAGGTGAACGGAACAAAACTTCCAATGATCACGGCGTTGGATTCGGGACTGATCATAATTTTGATCGCCAAAAAATAACCGATCATGAGCGGTATCATTACCGGGAACATGAATTGCTGTGAGTCTGACTCGGAATCTACCGCACTACCAATAGCGGCGAGCAAAGAGCTGTAAAATAAATAGCCGCCAATAAAGAACAGAACAAAATAAATAGCAACTTCCGCAAAATTTATTTGACTCAATTGATCAAGTGCTTCAAACATTTTTTGATTGTCTTTAAAATCGTCAATAGCTGCTAGGTTTGCATTAGTTCCCATTTTCATTACCATTTGATTTTGCGAATCAAATTTGGCTTTCATGTCAAGCATATCTTTCATGAACATATTTGAAAGAACCAACGCCAGCACAGATGTTATAATAGTTGTAACTGTAAATTGAATGATGCCAACAATGGCAATGCCAATTATTTTCCCTATCATTAATTGAAAAGGCCGTACACTCGAAACAATAACTTCTACAATACGGCTTGTTTTTTCTTCCATTACACTTCTAAAAACCATCATTCCGTAAAGTAAAATAAACAACATCATTATTAAGCCCATGGCAAATGAAAATAGCTGAACGCTATCAGAGTTCTTTACGTTTCCATTTTCATCAACCTTTGTTAATTCTATTTCAACAGGCTGCCGCGCGCTTGCAATAATAGAGGGATCAATATTATTTGCTTTTAGCTTTTGCTCGTAATAAATGCGCTCTAATTCGTTCTTTAAATAGGTTTTAAAAGCAAGACCCGGATTTTTTTTAAAGAATACGCGAGCTTTAGGAATAATATTTCCATCACTACCTTTTAAAATATGAAGTATGGATGTGTAATCCGAATTTTGAAACTCGGATTGCGCTTCCTCTATCTTTTTATCAGAAAAATTAAGGGCAACAAAATCATTTCCGCGCAATGTTTGAGAAAACATACCGGTTTCATCTAATACCAATATATTCTGCTCGATCTTTTCGGGCATAGAGGTCCAAAAGATCAAAAACAAAGCACCAATAAAGATAAGCGGCGTTAAAAAGGTCATGATAATAAAGGTCTTGTTGGTTAACTTCGACTTTATTTCTCTTCCAATTATTAATCTTACTTTACTCATTCTGTATAATTACTTTTTGTACCCGCTAATACATTTCCTTCACTTACTTTTTGAATAAAAATATCATTCATGCTCGGAATGATCTCGGCAAAGGATATGATCTCGCAGTTTGGTAATACGGCCTGCAGCATTTGGCTCGATGTAACATTATTCAAAAGCTTTACTGTGATGGTATGCACATCTTCTTCAGTATGTTTCTCTAGAATTTCAGCACCTGTCCATAAGGCATTTGTAAACCCAATAATGTTCCCTTTGAACGAAACTCTATATGTATTTGTGCGAAATGTTTTACGGATCTCTTTTACCGAACCGTCTAATATTTTTTCTGCTTTGTTTATCAACGCAATATTATCGCAAAGTTCTTCCACACTTCCCATGTTGTGTGTAGAGAAGATAACCGTTGAACCTTTTTTGCGAAGTTCTAAAATTTCATTCTTTATCAATTGTGCATTAATAGGATCAAATCCACTAAAAGGTTCATCCAGTATCAATAATTCAGGCTCATGCAATACGGTTACAATAAATTGAACCTTTTGTTGCATTCCTTTACTGAGTTCTTCAATTTTCTTTTTCCACCAACCTTGCATTTCAAATTTCTCGAACCAATACAGCAAACGTTTTTTGGCTTCCTCTTTGCTTAAACCTTTTAATCGTGCTAAATACAAGGTTTGTTCGCCCACCGCCATTTTTTTATACAAACCTCTTTCTTCGGGCAGGTAACCAATTTTTTCGATATGCTTTTGAGATAATTTTTCGCCGTTAAAAATAATACTTCCGGTATCAGGACCTGTAATTTGATTGATGATGCGAATTAGTGAAGTTTTACCTGCGCCATTAGGACCTAACAATCCAAAAATACTTTGACGAGGAATATCAATGCTGATATTATTCAAGGCTTTGTTGCTCGAATAATTTTTTGAAACGTCTTTTATGTTTAAAATATGCGACACGTAATATCAGCTAATTTACATATATTAATGTTGTTCTTCAACATCGGTTACACCGCCACTTACAACAAACTTCATGGCTTCGGATGCATTTGCTTCCAGAGGTTTTATTTGATCTTTAGAAACAATGATCAATCTTCCGGATAAGGAGTAAGAATAGGGCAGGTAAACCGCCACTTTATCTTTAATATGAAGTTCTGTGAGGTCTTCGCAGGTTAAAAAACCTAATTCTTCTATATTAGCTTGTGGATTGGTAACTACCAAAACGGGTTTATTAAAACGCTTTTTATTACCCATAAAGGCATTTGTAAAATCTTTAATGGGAGCATAAATGTGACGAATAAATGGCGCATGTTCCAATTTATCTTCTAAAATGCTAAAGAAACGCGTAAACAAAAATGAGGATCCAACTAAGCCCATGATGGTGATGGCGCCAATGGTGATAGCTAAGCCAATGATGGTATTGAGTATTGAATTTTCTACAATGCCAAAGAACGAAAATACGCCCGAGAAGAAATCGTAGAGTTTAAATAAAATGGCAAGAGTGATAATGATAGGAATGAATAGGATCAAACCTTGAATAAAGTAGGAGATGAATTTTTTCACAAGGTAAAAATACCTATGAAAGACCCATGAAAGTGATAAAGAATGTTATTTTATCAATAGAGAAATTAACAGCCTCGTTTTTTAACCACGAAAGGCACGAATCCCGATAACTATCGGGATTTACACGAAGAGCACGAAATCTCCTTTCGTGCTCTTCGTGTTGCCTCTTAATTTAGTGGCTTTCGTGGTTAAAAGAGCGCTAATTTATTTCTTTTTGATCTGTTCTATCTCTACATGAAGGCTCTTGAGCATATTCATGATGCTATCTAGGTTCAATTCATCTTCTTTGTACTGGTGCATATTGATAGAGCAGGTGTATTCCCACAATTCCAGAATTTCGTTGAGTTTTATTTTATACATTGGATAGGTTTTATTATCCGAATGGCATTCAACGGTACCTTCTTTTTTGTTCATGTTCATGAGGCGTTTGTACGAAAGGCCATCATCTTTTGTAACGATAACATACGTATTGCCGCTTTTAATGTCTTCAATTCGTTCAACGTATTTTCCAATAACATACGATCCATCGCGCAAAGGAGGCATGCTATCGCCTTTAATAGGGAACGAGCGATGTTTACCCGCAGGTAAGAACGGCAATTGCATTTTTGGTAAACGCTCCACGTAATCCGGATCGGCATATCCTTTTAAATAACCCGCGCTGGCTTTTAAAGGAATAAGTTCCACCATATCATTACCATCATTATCTAATAGAATAGGGAAGAGGATACGGTTTTTCCCAACTTTCATTAAACCATCTAAGTTCGTTTTTTGAAGATCGCCTCTTACTAAAGCATCAATAGCAATATGAAAGAATTCGGAAAGACCAATGAGTAGATCAATAGGAGGTTCATTTCTTCCCTCTTCGTATCCGCCAATACGGCTGCGCGTTACGCTTAGCTCATCGGCTAGTTGCTCTTGCGACAAACCCTTGAGCTGCCTTAAGAACTTGATATTACTTGATATTTTACTCATTACTACAATTTATAGCATAAAGATACTACAAATTATAGCTATTTCCAAATTGGGTTTTAAACAGGGTTTTGTTGAAATGGAAAAGGATGCTTAAATTTAGTATAAATGAAGTCATTCATATTTATAGTAAGTCTCTGTTGTCTTTTTTCATGTAAAGAAGATGAAGGCGCCTATGACCTAAGACAAAATGCAAATTTTGATAGTATAAAGATCCCGTTAGAGTATTTAGACGTTGTTGATAGCCAAGCAAATTTGAACTATGTGCGAACCTTATTGTTTACATGGAAACTAACCTTCGAAAATCCGTATTTTAAAAAATACAATTGTACTGGATGTGAACCCCGCGCGTGGGATAATTTTGGAAGGTATTCGCAAGCGCTTAGTAGCGTTAGTGATTACAAAAATGCCATACAATATTCAATGCGTCTAGATCAAGCTGGCCCGGATACGGTTGGAAAAGCGGATCTAAAGACTTATGACCCTATTCCTTATTTACTCGAAAAATTCAAAGAAAATAATATCATCATGTTCAATGAAGCTCATGATCGAGCTCAATGTCGCGCTTATGTTTTAAGTCTGTTACCTTACCTTAAAAAAGCAGGAGCAACTCATTTGGCTCTGGAAATGCTCTATTCAAAAGAAAATATAAGAGAATTAGATATAAAGACAGGCCTTTTCACAAATGAGCCTACGGCAGGACAATTGGTAAGAGAAGCTTTAAAATTAGGTTTTACTTTGGTTTCTTATGAAGACACAATAAGAGTATCATCTGTGAACGAAAGAGAAAGATACCAATCCCGGAATTTGTTCAATAAAATAAAGAACAATTCAGGAATCCATAAAACCATTTTATTGGGTGGTTATGGCCATACTTCCGAGTATTTATCAGATACTACTGTTTTCAAGCCAATGGCAATGTATTTTAAAGAGTTGTCAGGAATAGATCCTATTACAGTCAATTTAATAGAGCTAACAGAATCATCTCCTGCTGGAGATTTTCATAGAGATATGATCGAAGCAAAAGTTCGAACAAAAATAGACACAGTTAAGTTGATCAAAACAGATGAGCTAGATTCTTTTTGCTCAAAATTCTATGGGGAAATAACAGAAAAGAGAGATCATTATGATTTTTATATTTATCACCCCAATGTAAAGTACACTCATAATAAACCAACTTGGCTCATCACTTCAAAAGAAAAAGAATTTATTTCTATAGAAATCCCCAATGACATAAAACCTGTTTTGATCCAGGCTTATGTTGCCAACGAAATAAAAACGGATAAAGATTATAATACACGAATTCCTTATGATCAAACCTTTATGTCAGAAAATGGAAAAGCGTGGTTTGTATCGAAAAAGGGAGAGAAGTACATTATTATTTTTAGAGACGAAAACAATAAGATCATACTTAAGAAAGAGATCTGACAATAAAAAAGCCCGTTCTTTATAGAACGGGCTCTTGAACTGTTTCAAATGTACTATCTCTTAGCCTTTATCTTAATAGTTTGCATTCCAAAAAGACCTGCAGTAAAAACAATAGCGAGAACATCAATTACACGGAACTGAGTGTTTACTTGGCACTGACCATCGGCAGGCGTTTCAGTATGTGTTTTTCCAACAGGTATAAGTCCGTAAAGTACCCACATTTGTTTTGCTTTTGAATACGTGTATTCTGTTCCTTTTGCTTCAGCGTATTTACCAACATTGGTTTGAGTAACAATGCACGACGACATTAATCCTGTGATGATCATCACTGCAAATAGTTTGTTGAATTTAAGTAGGAGCTTTCTCATAGTTTGTATTTTTATGGTTAAGTTTTTATAATAAGCTTGTAATTTCTTCACTCATTGGATCAACCTTGCTGCCAAAGAATTTAATAATATTCCCTTTTTCGTCAATTAGGTATTTACTAAAATTCCATCTTGGTGCATCGCTGTTCACACCATTTTCTTCTTTGTTTGATAACCACTTATACAAAGGATGCGCATCATTGCCCTTCACACTTATTTTCTCCATCATTTGAAATGTAACACCGTAATTCTTTTCGCAAAATCCTTTTATGTCTTTTGAAGTTCCCGGTTCTTGTCCACCAAAATTATTTGCCGGAAAACCTATCACCACTAATTTATCTTTGTACTTTTCGTGTAGGGCTTGCAAATTTTTGTACTGAGGCGTAAAACCACATTCGCTTGCAACATTCACAAGTAATAATTTTTTCCCTTTGAATTTTTCTAAAGTTATCTCTTCTCCACTAAGGGTTTTTAATTTGAACTTATAAAGTTCTCCGGGCTTTGTAGCTATCCAAACTTTTGCATCTGCTTTTTTACTTTTCCAGCTGATAGCCAAAATGGCTAGAACTACTGCTACTAATATGACTAATAGGGTTGTTGTTTTCATTTTTATATCAATTAAAAAAGGCTCCTTTCAGAGCCTTTAAAGTGTTTATACTACTTTTTCTTTGGACCAATTACCATTTGCATTTTCTTGCCTTCTAATACAGGAAGTTGTTCTGCTTTTCCAACTTCTTCAAGATCATTTGCAAAGCGCAATAATAATATTTCTCCTTGTTCTTTAAACGCGATCACACGTCCTCTAAAAAAAACGAATGCTTTTACTTTACATCCTTCTTGTAAGAACTTAATGGCGTGATTTTTTTTGAAATTATAATCATGCTCATCTGTGTGCGGTCCAAATCGAATATCTTTAATAACGATCTTAGCTGCACGTGCTTTCATTTCTTTGGCTTTTTTCTTTAACTCGTAAAGAAATTTACCGTAATCAACGATCTTACATACAGGTGGATCTGAATTTGGTGCTATTTCAACAAGGTCTAAACCTGCAGCCTTAGACATTTGAAGAGCCTCTGCGATAGGGTAAACTCCCGCTTCAATACTATCTCCCACTACACGAACTGTTTTTGCAAATATGCGTTCGTTGATCTTATGGATCTCTTCCTTAACTCCAGGTCGTTTAAACCCTTCCTTTAAGCCTCTAGGCTTATATACTTTTGGTGCACCATCAGTTCCCGCAGCAGCGGTATTTGTGTTTGGTGTAGGCTTTTTGTAATAGTTACTGTTGTTTGGTTTCTTGAATGCGATAATTACCTCCGTTTTTAATTAATAATTTTTTGTACCTGTAAATTTACGATTTAATTTATTTTAGTAAAACTATTTTTGTTCTTTTTGTTTGAAGTCGTTTTGGATGGTTTCCTCTACCTTTTTGGCAAATTCAGCTATTCCTAAAGCTCCAATATCTCCTTTTCCTCTTTCTCTTACTGCTACCATGTTCTCGGCAGCCTCTTTTTCGCCAACTACCAACATAAAAGGTATCTTGTTCATTTCGTTGTCGCGGATCTTTTTACCTATTTTTTCGTTGCGATCGTCAATGCTTCCTCTTAAACCAAGGGCGTTAAGTTCGTCCATTACCTTTTTAGCGTAATCATTGAACTTTTCACTAATTGGTAAAATAGCGTACTGCTCTGGAGTTAACCACAATGGGAAACTTCCTGCACAATGCTCTATTAAAACTGCCACAAAACGCTCTAAACTTCCAAAGGGTGCTCTGTGGATCATCACAGGCCTGTGTTTTTGATTGTCACTTCCTGTATATTCCAATTCAAAACGTTCCGGTAAATTATAATCCACCTGAATGGTACCTAATTGCCATTTTCTTCCAATGGCATCTTTTACCATAAAGTCTAACTTAGGACCATAAAACGCCGCTTCTCCTAATTCAACAACGGTTTTTAATCCTTTCTCCTTTGCACTTTCAATGATCGCTTGCTCGGCTAATGCCCAATTTTCATCGCTTCCAATGTATTTTGTTTTGTTCTCAGGGTCACGTAACGAAATTTGCGCTGTATAATCTTTAAAATCCAACGCATTAAATACATGCAATACAAGGTCAATTACTTTGCAAAATTCTTCTTTTACTTGATCAGGACGGCAAAATAAATGCGCATCGTCTTGTGTAAATCCCCTTACGCGAGTTAATCCATGCAATTCGCCATGTTGTTCGTAACGGTAAACTGTTCCAAATTCTGCATAACGAACAGGCAGATCTTTATAGGAGCGCGGCGATGATTTATAAATTTCGCAATGGTGAGGGCAATTCATTGGCTTCAAATAAAATTGCTCGCCTTCTGTTGGCGTATTGATCGGTTGAAACGCATCAGCTCCGTATTTTTCGTAGTGTCCGCTGCAAATGTATAATTCTTTTAAAGCGATGTGCGGTGTAATTACAGGTAAATACCCTGCTTTTGCTTGCGCATCACGCATAAAACGCTCTAAACGTTCGCGCAACATAGTTCCTTTAGGTAACCATAATGGTAAACCCATTCCCACTTTTTCGCTGAACGTAAATAATTCTAATTCTTTTCCAAGTTTACGATGATCGCGTTTTTTCGCTTCTTCTAAAGCAACCAAATATTCTTTTAGTTCTTTGTCTTTAGGAAAAGTAATTCCGTAAATACGCGTCAACATTTTATTTTTCTCATCGCCTTTCCAATATGCTCCGGCAA
>CAYYUS010000076.1:0-8409 GCA_964474925.1 uncultured Akkermansia sp.
GCACTAAACATATCACTTGGTGGATTCGAGAACAGAGCTCCAGGAACAACCGTCTGAACAAACGGGGCCATATAACTCGATTTTCCATTTAACCACCACAAATACCCATACGAATTATTTAAATTTTGAGAAGTATTTACCATGTCTTTAAAGTAAAGTGAGTCTTTTAATAACGTATCGTTTGCCCAAATTCCCTTGTTTAAATTCAATAAACCAAAACGAGCCATGTCTCTTGCCTTACTATAATAAATTTGCCCGGCCCAAAAGCCACCCATGCCTGTAAATGCTTCTACCCAATTATTTGTTACAGCATTATAACTAATACCAACTGTTGCGCTAACAACCTCTTGCACTTTTCTATAAGCGCCTGTATGATAACTCCAACGGGTTCCTGCATCGGCCATATATTGTAAACAAGCTTTTGCAGTATCTGTATGATCGCAAGGAGAAGCAGGTAATTCATTTAGTCCGGCTGTCATACTTATTAAATGTTTTACGGTAATTAGGTTTTCTTTCGCAAGCGGCGCACTTGTCCAACCCGTTCCAATATACTGCGATACTTTACTATTGATATTTATATAACCTTTTTGTTGCGCAATTCCTGTGATGAAGCTTGCCAAACTTTTACTGGCCGATGCCCAAAAATGTATCGAATCGACTGTAAAGGTTCCAAAGTATTTTTCCAAAACTATCTTCCCATTTTTTAAGATGATGAGCGATTTACTGCTCTTGGCTTGCGCATAATTATAAAGTGAATCAATGCGTGCCTGGCACCATCCTAAGCTTTGAGGAGCTATAGTATCCCAGGTATTTCCGCTAATAGGCGGATAATAAAGACTTTGCGATTTTGCATTAAGGCAAATCCAAATAAAAGCAAAAAATAGATGTTTTTTCATATGCATTTTGACTAAAATATACTTGCGAAGTTTAATTAGACCCAATAAAAGAAATATTTAAATTTAGGCTTCATTACTATCAAATGTATAGATAATTTAGTTTAAAGAACGAGGATAATAAAAATAACAGAAACATGAGTTTAATAGGATCAAAAATAGAGAGCGGGGTTTTAGTTTTACATTTAAACAGACCCGATAAATTCAATAGTTTTAATCGCGAAATGGCTTTGCAATTAATTGCCGAGTTAGATAAAGCTGCGGATGAAAAAACTATTCGTGCAGTTTTAATTACGGCTAATGGAAAAGCATTTTGCGCTGGGCAAGATCTTGCAGAAGCAATGGATAAAAATGGTCCTGGAATTGAACGCATAGTTCATGAGCATTATAATCCTATCATTACGCGTTTACGAAAATTACAAAAACCTGTGGTGTGCGCTGTAAATGGAGTTGCAGCAGGGGCAGGTGCCAATATTGCTTTGGCTTGCGATGTTGTTTTTGCAGCAAAAGCCGCTTCATTTATTCAAGCTTTTAGTAAAATTGGATTGATACCGGATAGTGGGGGAACTTTTTTTCTTCCTAAATTAATTGGTTTTGGAAAAGCAAGTGCCTTGATGATGTTAGGCGATAAAGTTAGTGCCACAGATGCAGAACAAATGGGCATGATCTATAAAGTGGTAGATGATGAAAAATTGTTTGAAACAGCTTTAGCAACGGCAACTACATTGGCTCAAATGCCAACAAAAGGAATTGCCCTTACAAAGAAATTGCTCAATGAGGGAACAACAAATACCCTTGAAAAACAACTCCAACGCGAAAAAGAAGAGCAAGTAATAGCTGCTTCAACTCACGATTATAATGAAGGCGTTAACGCTTTTTTAGAAAAAAGACAGCCGGTTTTTAAGGGGGAGTGATCATTTTAAGATAAGTTTTGTTATCTCATCGCTACTCATTCCTTTTATGTAGTACTGATTACTATAGGCCAAGGAAATGGTTCGATCATTTTTAGAGGATAAAACCTCACTTGGCTTGGTAACTTGCATATATCCATCTTCCGATAACCGAATAATGTAATTATCCCTTTTCTTAAAATAATATCCTGATAATCCATTTTCACCTGTGCCAGTTAACGGATAGCTAGTGTTTATGCTTTTGTATAAAAAACAATTGTATTGGAAGGCAACGCTATCAATGGGAGCGTTTTTATATTGAACCAGAATGT
This sequence comes from uncultured Akkermansia sp., assembly GCA_964474925.1. Classification (GTDB taxonomy): domain Bacteria; phylum Bacteroidota; class Bacteroidia; order B-17B0; family Aurantibacillaceae; genus Aurantibacillus. Next base: position 2,116 of record CAYYUS010000076.1, read on the forward strand.
CTTCCATTTGTCCGCTATGCAAATAACAATCAATATTGTTGATACCCATGCCACTTTTAACAAGTGCATTACCAAGATCATTGTCCTGAAGTTCATTCCAATCAAGCGAATAACCAAACTTCTGAATGTATTTTTTCCAATCGTTATAACTCATCTTTTTTTCTTCGTCGTTCATATACTTCTTGCAATATTCAAATGCATCACGAGCTATATCATTGCTATTCTTATTCGTAAGATCATTGTCATTGGTATAATTAAACCTGTCTTTACGGTTGAAATGTCTGCTTTCACGTTTCAGCTGTCTGATCATATTTATGTTAAGTACTTTCCCTGTAATTTTAGACACTGTATAGCTTCTGTCATCTTTCAAACGAATAATCAAACCATTTAAATTCGACAAACCTTTATCGGTTTTTATAACCAGATCAACAGAGTTGCCCACACCGCTGTTTCTTACGTCCCAGCAATATACTTTTCTATGAAAGGTGTTTCTGAACTCTTGTTTTGACAAACCTCCAGTATAAAGAAATTCACGATTCATGAGCAAAGAAATGTGAGCGGGAACATCAAGATCTTTTTTTGCTGGAACTATGGTAAATACTATTTCTTTATCTTTAGTTTGCTTGTAGTATTTAACTCTGAAAAAGGCTTTTGTTTTGGAATACTTTTTTCCACGAGAAAGCGGCCTTGAATGTAAATAACGATGAAGTAACACATCATTATTTTTTATCATATTATCCTTTCTAAAAGTGTAAAGATATTTCGGATCATCAAAGCGGGCATGGAAGTTAGTCGTATCAGCTTTGTTCTTTTCTGCATCCTTTTTGTAATTATAATACGCTGTTACCGCTTTAGTTCTTTTAACTCCTTTTGAATTATTGTTTGTGCTGGGAGTGATGTTGATAGAATTTGACACGGTATTCCAGTTTCCGTTTTGATTTAGTTTAAAGAATTGAAAATTTGAAGCTGTATCTGTTAAAGCGAAATTTATTTTTACTGAGGTATCGCTTTTAGTTTGTAGTTCTACACCATTTTTGTCAAAAGCATTTATTTGATACATGCCACCGCTTTTAAACAATTCAGGTTTACCATTAACCATATTCGTCATAGGTATTCCTGAGAGCATAATTTCAACTGGGTTTCGAAATTCGCGATAAAGTAATTTTACTTTACCTTGGTATGGTTTACCATCAGCATATTGAAATGCATCTTTGTCAAGTGTAATTTTGCTTCCTGAGTAATAATTTAAACTTACGTTATCTGTTGAAGAAAATGTGTAAGATGTATCGTGGATATTTATTCCTGAAATTGGAGGCTTAACAGAGCCAAAATGGCGTGTAGTTGCAAATTTGCTTTGACTAGTAGAAGCGAGATCATCGCGTTGCATTTTATTAATAGATCCAAATTCACCATATAAATTCACCTTAATGAGATGTAACTTGTTGTCTTGTTTTATCTGAACGTAATTTATTGACGTTGGCTCTCCCTTGAATTTATCACTACTTAACTCAATAGTTTCAAGTTTTGTTAAGAATACTAAGCTGTCAGTGATGATATCCGGATAGTTTGTTTCAATGTATAAATGCTTTAAAGGAACATTTTTTAAGAGAGGAAAAAATGTGTTCTCAAAGAAATCGGAATTGTTGGTGATATATATTTCTTCGAGAGACTTGAAAGAATCAAAACTCTTATTAACATAAAAAAGGTCACATTTTTCGAAACGGATGATCTTGATGTTCTGCAGTGCAGTAAGGCGATCAAGAACCGAATCAAGATAGCTTGTTTCATCATTAAAACCAAAAAGTTTTACTTCGTTAACTTTACTATAATTAGTTATCATAGAAAGATTGCTTATTGAATTGGAATTGTTCTTAATAACAAGAGTATTTTGATTCTTGTAAGGTTGACCAAGGATGACTTCGGTTTGTGCTTTGGAAAGGTAAAACACCAGTGAAAGGACTATAATCAGCGGATATTTCATGGGTAATTTATGTTTATATGGATAAAGCTAAAGACTTTCAGGTTAAAACGACAGAACAAAGATAATATTATAGAATTTTAGCACAAGTTAAGGTCTAAATCTATTAGATTTTCCTATTTTTACACAAAATTCCCGGTGTCGAAAAGCTCAAAATACATTAAGTGGGTCTGGATCATTATCTGGGGACCTTTTGTGTCTTTGTTTCTATTATTATTTCTCATTTCTCTTGGCACTTTTGGTGAGTTGCCAAGCGTTGAAGAATTACAAAATCCAAAAAGTAATTTAGCTACTGTTGTTTATAGCAGTGATCTTAAAACCTTAGGTAAATTTTACAGCGAGAATCGAGAAAATATTCATTTCGAAGATCTGGATAAAGACCTTGTTGAAGCATTAGTAGCAACTGAAGATGCGCGTTTTTACGAACATAGTGGCGTTGATGTGAAAGCATTGATGAGGGCGGCAACCGGTGTTTTTGGTGGAGGAAGTAGCGGTGGAGGAAGTACCATTACACAGCAGTTAGCAAAAATGATGTATCCACGCGGAGAGAAGTTGAATAAATTTCAATTGGTGATCCGTAAAATGAAAGAGTGGATAACTGCAACTCGCCTCGAAAAAAATTATACCAAAGATGAGATCATGGCCATGTACCTTAACAAATTCGATTTTTTGAATTTGGCAGTGGGTATTAAATCGGCCGCGAAAATTTATTTCAATAAATCCTGCGATAGTTTAAATATACACGAAGCTGCTATGTTGGTTGGTATGGCAAAAAATCCCGCCATGTTCAATCCAATTCGTTTTCCGGAAAGAACCACGCAGCGTCGTAATGTTGTTATGAACCAAATGGTGAAGTACGGTTACTTAACCAAAGAAGCGTACGATACTTTAAAAACAAAACAACTTTGTGTAAGTTTTCAACCCGAAGATCATAATGATGGGCCTGCTCCTTACTTCAGAGAATATTTACGCGATAATTTTTTAAAAGCTTGGTGCGAAAAACACATTAATCCAGAAACAAAAAAGCCATATAATATTTACAAAGATGGTTTAAGAATTTATACCACTGTTGATTCGCGCATGCAAAAGTATGCCGAAGAAGCGGTAGAAGAACACATGCATAATTTACAGATCATTTTTAATAAGGATCTGAAGCAAAAGAAAAATTATCCGTTTGCATGGAATGTAAGCAAAGATGAAATAAACGGTATCATGAATTCTTCTATGAAACGAAGCGATCGTTACCGTGAATTAAAAAAACAAGGATTAACGCATGAGAACATTATTGCAACGTTTCACAAACCATCACCCATGCGAGTTTACAGTTTACGCGGAGAGGTTGACACCGTTCTTACGCCTTACGATAGCATCAAATATTATAAATCATTCTTACAAACAGGCTTTATGGCAATGGAGCCTCAAACCGGCTATGTAAAAGCATGGGTGGGCGGTATAAATCACAAACATTTTAAATACGATCACGTAAAAGTAAGTAAGAGACAAGTTGGTTCAACATTTAAACCATTTGTGTACGCCCTGGCAATTCAAGAAGGATTAAGTCCTTGTCACCAAGTTCCAAATGTGCGTACCTGTATTGCTTTACCCGATGGAAAAGATTGGTGCCCTAACAACAGTGATGGTCCCAATGCAAAAACAAACGGAAAAATGCTCACGCTTAAAAAAGCTCTGGCAAATTCTATTAATTACGTAACAGCTTGGGTGATGAAGCAGTATGGTCCGCACGCTGTGGTTACATTAGTGCGACGTTTAGGAATAACATCTGATATTCCTGAAGTGCCATCTATTTGTTTAGGAACACCTGATATAAGCGTGTTTGAAATGGTGGGCGCGATCTCAACATTTGCAAATAAGGGAACGTTCATTCAACCAACATTTATTACGCGCATTGAAGATAAGAACGGAAAAGTGTTAGAAGAATTTGTGCCTAATAGTGATGAGGTATTTAGCGAAGAAAAAGCATACACCATGATACAATTAATGCGCGGTGTTGTGGATGGTGGAACCGGAGGATCATTAAGAGGCAGATATAAATTATACAATCAAATAGCAGGTAAAACCGGAACAACACAAAAAAATGCCGACGGATGGTTTATGGGCTTAACTCCCGAACTTGTTGCGGGTTGTTGGGTAGGAGGAGAAGATAGAAGTATCCATTTTAATTCTATGGCCGAAGGGCAAGGTGCAACAATGGCTTTACCTATATGGGGAAAATTCTTCCAAAAAGTTTATGCCGACAAAAAATTAAAAGTAAGTAATGGAGAGTTTCCTCGTCCAAAAAATATCGACCCAAGCCTAGAATTGGACTGCAGCAAGTACGATGCAGAAACATACGAAGAAAATGTAGAGCCAAGTATCTTTGATAATTTGTAGGAACAAATGCAATTAACCAAAGAACATTTCAAGCAATTTTTTCTGGGTCAATTCTTTCTCCACTTCCTTTCATTTGGAATACTCATTCTAAGCTTGTGTTGTTTTTTTGCAAACTTCACCGACTTTAATTTCAACAGTACATTTAATTCCGATTCAATTGGTGTTCCGTATTTATTCAAAGATATTTTTTTGGATGGCGGACATTATAAAGATTGGCGTTTGGCTACAGCACCAACTCTTTTCCCCGACCTGGTACTTTATTACTTGCTTTTTTTGTTTTTTAAAACCGACTTCATTACCATCACGTTCATATATGGCCTTATACAAACGCTACTTATAACAGGTTTATCGTGTTATATTTTTAGGAAGTTAGTAAGCGCAAAAATGAAGGAATTTAGCTGGTTGGTACCTTTGTTCTATTCGTTCATGTTCTTCGAAAGCTATTATATCATCCACGATCAAATGCTTGGGTTTTTAATGGTCATTTATTGTTATCACACAGGTAGTTTTGTTACTTCACTCGCGTGTTTTGCCATAATGATCTCTGATATTAAATTCAATTGGAAATTAGTATGGCTTTTTGTTATTGGCGCTTTGGCGGTATATAGTGATCTTCTTTATGTAGTAATTTTCATTGCGCCAATGTTCGCTCTTAATCTCATTCAGTACAAATTTCACGGTCTTAAAAGATCACTTCTATTAATAGGTACAGTATTGCTTGGCGCAAGTATTGGATATTATTTATTTTCTTTTATGAGTTCATCTGGTGCTACCAGCAACGCTTCAACAAGCAAAGTGTTTGATATGGCAAAATTTTCGCAATGCGTTGATGTAATGTATATGCAAGTACATTACGAATTTCATAAAACCGGGTTTCAGCAAGTTCTAACCATAATAGCGTTTACGATGCCTATACTAGCTTTTTTGGTAATGATCTTTTTCAGAAAAAGAGTGAGCAGCTCCATGAAATATCTCATATGGTTCTATATATTATTCAACACACTAACCATATCTGCTTCCCTTGTTTCGGGATCTTATGACGGAACAGATAAAATAAGATACATCGTTGGGGTATATTTCTTATCAGCGGTGGTGTTAGCCTTTATTTCGTCATGGATACTAACATTAGTTCAAAAGATACAATGGCTAAAAGTTGGAGTTTCTTTGGCCATTTTGATCGTGTTTTTTTGTATCCCCTATAATAAGTTTAGTGCGCAAGGGCTAAAGAATTATTTTTCATATTACCCCCCAGCGGTAAGATCACTTGATGAGATCTGCGAAAAACACCATCTAAAAAGAGGTATTAGCGATTATTGGATAGCAAAGTGGTCGAGTATCTTCTCAAAGAAGGGAATAGTTGTGGTTACGGTATATCCATCAGTTACCGTTTATGATTATGGAAGCAATTCCGAATGGTATTATAAGGGAGAATATGATTTTGTGATACCCGAAAGGCTTGATACGGGATACATACGAAAGAATTTTGTAATTTTAGACACGATAAAAACTCCGGAAGTAACAGTATTAAAGGTAAAGAAATACATTTATCTTAAAACTGAGAGCTTTCCAAAAACGATAGAATAGTAATTATGATCAATAGAGTAGTAAAAAATGCCGAAGAGGCACTAAAGGGAGTAAAAGATAATCAAACCATTATGTTTGGCGGTTTTGGATTATGCGGTATCCCTGAAAACTGTATCTCCCAAATGGTTAAAATGGGAACCAAAGGAATTACGGCCATAAGTAATAATGCCGGCGTGGATGATTTTGGCTTGGGTTTATTATTACAAACCAAGCAAATAAAAAAAATGGTTTCTTCATACGTTGGAGAGAACGAAGAGTTTGAACGCCAAATGTTAAGTGGAGAATTAGAAGTGGAGTTGATCCCGCAAGGCACATTAGCTGAACGAGTGCGCGCGGGCGGG
>CAYYUS010000077.1:0-8409 GCA_964474925.1 uncultured Akkermansia sp.
GAAGTGGCTCAACAATTTTTAATTTCATGTAATCGGGTAAGCCGCCAACATTGTGATGAGATTTAATAGTAGCCGAAGGACCTTTTACACTTAAGCTTTCAATAACATCAGGATAAATGGTTCCTTGCCCTAACCATTTAGCGTCTTTATCTAGTTTTGATTCTGTATCAAATACATCAATAAAGATCTTTCCTATTGCTTTTCTTTTTTGCTCGGGATCAGAAATTCCTTTTAATGCTAAATAAAATTGGTCTTTAGCATTTACGCCTTTTACATTCAGGCCCATATGCTTGTAAGAATCCAAAACGCCTTCAAATTCATTTTTACGAAGCAAACCATTGTCAACAAAAATACAATGTAAATTACTTCCAATAGCTTTATGCAAAAGCATGGCAGCAACACTGCTATCAACTCCACCACTTAATCCAAGAATTACTTTATCATTGCCTAACTGCTTTTTAAGATCGGCAATTGTATTGTCAACAAATGAAGCGGGCGTCCAGTTACCTGTGCAACCACAAATAGTGTAAACAAAATTTTTGAGTAATTGCGTTCCTTCTAAGCTGTGATAAACTTCGGGATGAAACTGTATGCCGTAAGTTGTTTCATTATCAATTTTGAAAGCAGCAACTTTTACATCGTGCGTGCTTGCAATGGTTTTGTAAGAATTTGGAACAGTTAATATTGTATCAGCATGACTCATCCAAACTTGCGAATCTTGCGAAATAGATGTTAATAGTGGACTTGAATTATCGGCAAAGGTTAAATTAGCACGACCATATTCGCGGTGACTCGATTTTCCAACTTCGCCGCCATAAAAATGTGCTAGATATTGTGCGCCATAACAAACGCCAAGTAAAGGAACTTTGCCTTTAATAGTTGAAAGATCAGGTTTAAGAGGTTGTTCTTCTCTTACCGAATGTGGGCTTCCACTCAAAATAACACCTTTGATATTGCCATCAATGGCTGGGATCTTGTTGTAAGGATGGATCTCGCAATAAACATTTAATTCACGTAAACGGCGGGCAATGAGTTGTGTGTACTGAGAACCAAAGTCAAGAATTAAAATTTGCTCGTTATTCATCCCTCAAAAATACAATTAATTTTAAGCCTCAAATGCAATAAATATGCCATGTGGAGAGATATTAATATTTTTTTGCAGAAAGTAAAAAATAGCTATATTTGCACTCTCTTTTTTGAGAACGCTAAGCTCTTGAGCCTAATGCCTAGAGTAGAGCGGGGTGTAGCGTAGCCCGGTATCGCGCCTCGTTTGGGACGAGGAGGTCGTCAGTTCGAATCTGGCCACCCCGACAAATAAAAACCTCTTGCGAAGCAAGGGGTTTTTTTGTTTCGAACCGGAGAAAGAGCTCGCTCTTTCGCACGGGAGAAACAAAAAAACGAATTTTCGCGCAGCGAAAAGGTTTTTACTTGCACCGCCTCCCATCTCCAGATCAGCGTAGCTAATCTGTTTTAAAAACGAGGTAATTCGCTCACAAGCCAAATCCCATTAATAAACCTTAAATTTGTGAAATGTTAGCAGAAGTCATAATCCCTCTTATTTCTCTGATCTCTCTAGAAATTATTTTAGGGATAGATAATGTTATTTTTATTTCGGTTCTATCCGATAAATTACCGGCTGCGCAAAGAGATAAATTGCGCTACTGGGGTTTAGGACTTGCTATGCTCATTCGTCTTCTTTTGTTGGCAGTGATCTCATGGATCTTGAAATTAGATCAAGTATTATTTAGGGTAATGAACATTGGTATTTCGGGCAAAGGATTGATATTACTTGCAGGAGGTTTGTTCTTAATATACAAAAGTTCGAGTGAGATACTTCACAAAACCGAAAATCCTGCCGATGATGGTGTAAAAATTCCCGCAAAGGCAAGTTTTAAGAATTTACTCATCGAGATCATCATTCTCGACCTTGTTTTTTCTATTGATTCAATTATTACCGCCGTTGGAATGGTTCAGGAATTATGGATCATGTACGTTGCCGTAATTGTTACTGTAATTATTATGTTGTTTGCATCCGGGCCTATTGGTAAATTCATTCAAAAGCATCCTTCATTTAAAATTTTGGCATTGTGTTTTTTAATGATGATAGGCGTTACCTTAATTGCCGAAGGCTTAATGTTCACTATCCCTAAAGGCTACATTTATTTTTCAATGGCCTTTGCTTTTATTGTAGATTTTATCCAACTTAAAAAGTTAGGTAATAAATAGCATTAACGTAAAAGCTTCTTTGTTTTTAATTTTATTTGTACTAGCTCAAAGAGAGCGTTTCTATGAAACCAAAACCTAACATCATTCCATTTACAGGATATCAAAAATTTATTGTGGCCGTATTGGCTTTTATAAATTTTACCGTGGTTTTGGATTTTATGATCCTTTCTCCATTAGGAGATATTTTAATGAAGTCGTTAGAAATGACACCTTCCGAATTTGCATATGTAGTTTCATCGTATGCAATTAGCGCTTGGGTATCAGGAATAGCGGCGGCTGGTTTTGCCGATAGATTTGACCGCAAGAAAATATTGATCTTTTTTTACGTGGGTTTTGTTATTGGAACTTTGTTTTGTGGTATTGCAAATACGCATTACACCTTGTTAGCCGCACGAATTGTGACCGGATTATTTGGTGGTGTAATTTCTTCAATTGCCATGGCCATTGTAACAGATATTTTTCAAATGGAGCAACGCGGGCGTGTAATGGGAACCATACAAATGGCATTTGCCGCCAGTCAGGTTTTAGGAATACCTATCGCCTTATTTCTTGCAACTAAATGGGACTGGCACGTGGCATTTTTAATGATCGTTGTAATAGCGGTTTTGGTTGGAATTGTAATGGTTGTGAAAATGAAACCGGTAACAGCGCACTTAAAACTTCAATCAGACAAAAGTGCGTTCACACATTTATGGCACACAGCACGAAATAAAAATTATCAGGTTGGATTTTTGTCAACCGCCATGTTATCTATTGGAGGTTTTATGCTCATGCCGTTTGGAAGTGCGTTTTTAGTGAATAATATTGGAATTTCACAAGAGCAGATCCCTTGGGTATTTATGTTCACCGGACTTTCTTCGGTGATAGTGATGCCAATTATAGGACGCTTAAGCGACAGAGTTGATAAATTTAAATTATTCACTTTTGGATCGTTATGGGCTTTAGTGATGGTTATTGTTTACACAAATATTTCGGTAATGCCTCTATGGGAAGTGATCGTTATGAATGTTCTGCTTTTTATGGGAATTATGAGTCGCATTGTTCCTTCAACGATCCTAACAACGGCAATTCCTGATATGCAAGATAGAGGTGCTTTTATGAGTATCAATACTTCATTGCAATATATGGCGGGAGGAATTTCGGCCATTATAGCAGGGCAAATTGTGCATCAAGAAACTAAGTTAAGTCCTATTGAACACTACGATACATTGGGATATGTGGTGGCTTTTGTGATACTAATTTGCATCTACTTTATGTACAGGGTAAGTAAAGTTGTAAAAAATAAAGCAGAGCAAAAGACCGTGAATTAAGATCCGAATACTGAGAAGGTTTAAATTATTTCTCAAACTCAGTGATCATTTTTTTCCAATCTTCCGGAAGTAAAATGCTTTCATGAGTAACGTAGTTCATCGCAACTAAGATCCCAATTCCATTGGCGCACTCAACTAATCCTTCGTTGGTTTTTTTCAAAACACAATTCTTTAATGTTAGGCTTTTGTTACCTAGCTCAGTAACTTTGGTGTAACAAAATATCTGATCTTCTAAGTGAACAGGATGAATATGATTGATCTCGTTTCGCGCTAAAACAAATCCTTGTTTATCCCAGTCATTTCTTCCTTTGAAAACCGTATCAAAATAATTTACTCGAGCTGTTTCAAAATAATTAAGATAGCATGCATTATTCACGTGATTGATCTTATCAATATCGCTAAAACGAATTTGAATAGGAATTGAATGTTTGTAGTCTTCAAAAGTGATCATTAGATGTTTCTTTTTAAGAGTGCTAAAGAAAAATTCTCGAGGGCTTTTAGTTTTGTTCTATCGGCGTTTACTTTTAAAAGATGATCGATAGCAATTTTTGTATGTTTATCGGCTTCCGCTTCACACAAGGCTTTCACGCCTAGTTCGTTAAAAACAGAGAGTACGCTTTGGATCTTTTTAGCGTTGTCACCTTTGTTCTTACTCATTAATTCATTCAGTTTTTTGGCTTGCTCTACATTGGCAAGTTCAAGCGTTTTTAAAACCAAAAACGTTTTTTTGTTGGCTATGATATCGCCACCAATTTGTTTTCCAAAACTTTTTTCGTCTGTTGAATAAGCATCCAATGTGTCATCAAGCAATTGAAATGCGATCCCTAAATGTTTTCCAAATTGATAAATATGTTCTTGATCAACGCTACTTGCACCTGCATTAACAGCCCCCATTTGTAGGCTACATCCAAGGAGAACAGCCGTTTTTTTGGTGATCATTTGTATGTAGTCGTCAACCGTAACTGAATTTTCTCCGCCACTGGCGGATTCAAAATTCATGTCTAATTGTTGACCTTCACAAACTTCAATACTTGTTTTTGAGAAGATGGAAAATAGTTGCAAGAATTCTTTGGCTTCGTAATTTTTTAGAACTTCAAATGCTTTTACTAACATCACATCACCGCTAAGAATAGCAATATTTGTGTTCCATTTTACGTGAACAGTTGGATTATTTCTGCGAAGTGGAGCCTCATCCAAAATATCGTCGTGTATCAAACTAAAATTGTGAAACAGTTCAACGCACAATGCAGAATTTAAAGCAAGTGAAGGATCCTTTCCAAACAGATCGCAGGAGATCAGCGCCAGTAAAGGTCTTAAGCGTTTTCCGCCTAATGATAAAATGTAATGTTCGGGTTCGTAAAGTTCGCGCGGCGATCGCAAATTTACATCAGCTTTATAGTTTTCGAGATGCGAATTAAAAAGTTGAAGATGTGTTTCAAATGTATCCACTTTATTTAATCTGCTTGTTTGGCAAGATCCAATAAATAATTTCCGTAACCACTTTTTGTAAGAGGTTGTGCCACTTTTATCAATTGCTCTTTAGTAATGTATTTCATTTTAAAAGCAACTTCTTCAATGCAACCAATTTTTTGTCCTTGGCGTTCTTCAATTACTTGAACAAATTGTCCGGCTTGCATTAGCGAAGCAAAAGTTCCGGTGTCTAACCACGCAGTTCCTCTGTCCATGATGCTTACTTTTAATTTTCCTTGCTTCAAATATTCTTTGTTCACATCGGTAATTTCGTATTCACCGCGTGGACTTGGTTTTAAATTTTTTGCGATCTCAACCACTGAGTTATCATAAAAATATAATCCAGGTACCGCGTAATTACTCTTAGGAACTTTTGGTTTTTCCTCAATGGAAAGTGCTTTGAATTGTTTGTCAAATTCAACAACGCCGTAACGCTCAGGGTCGCTCACGTGATATGCAAACACAACTCCGCCGGTAGGATCATTTATTGTTTGCAGCATTCGCCCTAAACCAACACCATAAAAAATATTATCACCGAGTATCAGCGCAACTTTATCTTTTCCAATGAATTCTTCTCCTAACACAAATGCTTGCGCAAGTCCGTTTGGTACTTCCTGAACTTTGTAAGAAAATTTACAACCGATCTCTTCACCTGTTCCTAATAACTTCTGAAAGTTAGGCAGGTCGTGAGGTGTAGAGATGATCAAAATTTCTTTTATGCCGGCCATCATCAAAACAGATAAGGGATAATATATCATTGGCTTATCATAAATTGGCATCATTTGCTTGCTCATGGCAAGCGTTAATGGATGTAAACGTGTTCCGGATCCTCCTGCGAGTATGATTCCTTTCATGGGATTTTTGTTTTAAAAGATTTCTAAATTAAGGATAATTTTTTTGTGGTGATTATTTATAAAAAATGCGATTTAAAATCTGAGCTTTTAAAGTGCTAATACGCTGGGGGAAAACATGTAAAATCGGGTCTAAAATTCACCTGTTTAATAACTCAAAGACCCATTTCACCAATTCTTAAGCTATTTCCAATCAATGAATTCGCTTAAATACTTGATATTCAATATAATAGTATTAGTAAGAGGCAAAAGTTATTCATCTAATAAACTTATATGTTAATCTAAATTTAATAGGGTTTAGGACATAAAATTTTAACTTTATTGGGTCTAAAACGCTTGAGAAAGAGCCTTATACATATTTTCTTGTTGCTTGGTATTTTTTGTACCACACAATTGTATTCCCAAGCTCCTGCGTGGTTGTGGGCTCGAAGCAATGAAAGCGCGGGTACAGAACTTGCTCGTGATGTTACTGTTAATAGAACAACAGGTGATGTTTGGATCACGGGAAGTTACGGAACCAATAATCTTTCGGCTAAGTGGGGTGGAAATTTTAATACCAATTACGGTGGCACTGATGCATTTCTTGTTAAGTATAACACCAGTGGAGTAATTCAAGCAGCAATACGTATTGGTGGTGCCAGTAACGATGTTGGATATTCTACTTGTGTTGACGCTGCAGGGAATGTATATGTTGCAGGTTCATTTGCGGGTACTGCAAACTTTTGGCATACACCGGCTTTGGCAGCACCAAATACTTACGATTTGACTTCTTACGGAGGATCTGATATTTTTTTAGCAAAATATAACTCTGCGGGTATTTTTCAATGGGCAACAAAAGCTGGAGGCTTGAGTACTGATGCAGCTTTGGGAGTTTATGCAGATGCCAATGGTGTATATATTACGGGTACTTATCTTTTCAGTACTAGCATGACTTTTTCTTCTTATGCAGCTGCAACAACAACCGCAATTACTACCGGTGGTGGTAGTAACGATGTGTTTATTGCCAAGTACACTACGGGTGGCTTGATACAATGGGTTGCAAAAGCAGGAAGCACAGCAGCCGATGCAGGATATGATGTTGTTGCTGATGGGGTAACAGGAAATGTTTATACGATCGGAGACTACGCCGGCGTAAATAATTTTAATATTTTCCCTTCGCTAACTCCGCCTGTAACTGCAACAACTCATGTCAATCAGGGTACCGATATTTTTATTTCCGCGCACGATCAAAATGGAGGATTTCTTTGGTCAACAAACATTTCATCTGCGGGAACTGATCTAGGACGATCCTTAGCTATTGACGCCAACTATTTATACGTAACCGGAGGAATAGGCAATAACGCAAATTTTAAAAATCCTCTGCCTGCATTTACAAGAACAGCTACCTCTACTCAAGATCTTTTTTTGGCTAAGCTAGATAAGTCTACCGGTGTTTTCCAATATGCGATAACCGAGAATGGTAGCGGTATTGAATACGGTAATTCAATTTCTTATCTCAGTCCAAATAAAGTATTCATTGGCGGGCAATATAGTGCTAATCTAACATTCACCAACAATGGAGGTCTCGCTACAAATAGTTTAAGTTCTCAAGGGGGTATTGATGCGTTTCTTGTTTCATATAACACAACCAACGGAGATTTCATCTATTCAAAAAAGGCCGGTGGAGCTAATACGGATAGAGCATACGGTGTTGATGTTAGTAATGCAGGAGATGCATATTTAGGAGGCGAGCAAGGAGGTGCGCTTACGTTTACCGCAGGAACAAATACAGTAACTCCTGCCTCAGCTGGTAGTAATATTTTTCTTGCTAAATGCGGATGTGGATTTAATTTAATTCCTTCCGCTGGTCCATCATCTACCACAGTTTGTTCAACAACACATACAATGTCGGCAGCTACTCTAACCAATGTTACAACAGGTCTTTGGAGCGTGGTGTCAGGCCCGGCATCAATAACTACACCAGCCTCCGAAACATCTGGTATAACTGGGCTTGGAGTTGGGGCTAATGTGTTTAGATGGACTGTGAGTAAAGTTGGATGTGCATCTGTGTCAGAAACAATAACTGTGATAAGAGATGCTATGCCCGCTACATCTAATGCTGGCCCATCAATGTTGGTTTGTAACCAGCCAACTGTTTTTGCAGCAAGTTCTCCTGCACCAGGATCAGGTACGTGGACGCCTTTTGGTGCCGGAACTCCAACAATAAATGCATTAAACTCTGAAGTTTCAACTGTTACAGTAGCGGTTGGTGCCACGCAAAATTTTTCTTGGTCAGTAAGCAATGGAGTTTGTCCGGTAACAACATCCACTTTATCAATCACTAATTACTCACCAACTTCTGCATCAAATGCAGGAGCAACAATGTCACTTTGTGGAACCACAACTGTGTTGGCAGGAAATGTGCCTTCATCTGGAACAGGAACATGGAGTACATTTGCTGGAACAAGTACGATCACTAATGTTAACTTAGCAACATCGGCCGTTACGGTTGCACCTGACTCGCCATTTTCAACAACAAATTTTTCGTGGACAATTCAAAATGGTGTTTGTCC
>CAYYUS010000078.1:0-8406 GCA_964474925.1 uncultured Akkermansia sp.
TCCAATTACGTTACCACTGAAATTCAGATCATCTATATATATGTAACTATTCTCAAGTGCAGAAGTGCCGCTTGATGAAATAACAATACAACTTGAGTCGGGCAATTCGCCACTAGTATAATTGAGATAAAGATTAGCTGTGAACCATTGGTGGGCCATACCATTATATCGATTTATTCCATAAGCAACGGTATCGCGTTTTAGATTGAGCGAGTTCCATTTTGTAAGTGCAACAGATATAAATGCAGTGTCTAAAGGGGAGCTAACCATATATTGCATATTATAAGAAAGTTTCTCTGGTCGGCTTGCCAATGGGAATCCCGAAATAGGCTTGAAGGTTGTTGTGTCTATTTTTCCTGAGACTACCCTTCCTGGAACAAGACCTTTACCTATAATGCTTACAGTTCGTACAGCTAAATAGTAACTTCCGGGATTACCAGGAGAGAGTTTTGATGCGCTAACTAGCGAATAAGTTTTCGTAACCACGTTTAAAGACCCCCAAGAATCCGGAGCTTCATAGCCACCGTTATTTGTCCATTGCTCAAAACTATTATTTTGAATTTGCGCTAACCAAACTGAGGGAAAGAAAACAAACCAGAATATGATCTTCAAAGGCGATATCATTCTACTATAATTTTTTTGATGTATTGAGATTTTTCACTCACGAATCTGACTAAGTAAAATCCGCGATCAAATTGTGAAACATCCAACACTATTCGATTTTCATTACTGTGAAATTGCTTTGTTTTAATAATTCCGTTTGAATTTATCACTTCGAAATAATTAATCACGTTTGTTAATTTTGATAAGTCGAGAGTTATTATTTTTTGAGCTGGATTTGGATACACTTCAATTTGCCCACTACTCTTATATTCACGTATACCAACATCAGGCTTTAGAAGAATAGTTGTATCATCGAACATTATTCCACAGGCATTTGTAACTATAACTGAAATATAGTATACTGCTGTTGAATCAGGATATACATGAACAACAGAAGTGCCGGTGTCTGTACCATCGCCTAAATTCCAATTCACATTTAAATTCGGCCCAATTGGTTTAATAAGAGCAAGTGTAACGGTATTTCCCATTGCTGATAGTGTGAATGTTGGATCGGCGTATCCTAACCTTTCCACGTGAATTGTTTTAACAAGGCTATCTTTTATTGCTCCTTTTTTTGCAACGAGTTTCATTTGGTAAAATCCGGTATCGGCATATTGGTGAGTTGGTATAGGATTTGTAGTTGTATCACCATCACCAAAGTACCACAAAAACTGATCTGCGCAGGTGGACATGTTCACAAATTGTCGGGGGCATTCCATAAAATCAAAGGAAG
This sequence comes from uncultured Akkermansia sp., assembly GCA_964474925.1. Classification (GTDB taxonomy): domain Bacteria; phylum Bacteroidota; class Bacteroidia; order B-17B0; family Aurantibacillaceae; genus Aurantibacillus. The sequence goes on from CAYYUS010000078.1 coordinate 1,337, forward strand.
CTTTTGTGGTATTATTAATTGAGATTGTTTTTGTAAGGGTTGATAAATGGCCGTTATCCGCTTCCAGAGTTAACAGATAAACACCCTGAAAAAGAAAGTAATATTGATAATCTACGTTAGTAGTGGAATCAATTCTTTGAATATTACTGGTTGTTGTATCTAACAAACTTAGAATCCATTTGTAAGTTGCTCCACCAATAGTTTGATTCGTAAAATAAGCCGTATCATTTGCGCATAATTTTGAAGCAGAGAATTGTGGGTATGGAGCCAAATGCAATATTTTTCCCAATTGTGCTTTACAGTGAAGACCCGAGATCATGGCTATCACTAACAAATAAGCCACGACCCGGGTTTTCGACCCACACAGAGTTTTGTATTTAGTTTTAATATTTATTTTAATTAGTAGTTCCATTATTATAATTATTTTATGACTTCAATGAGATAATAAATTTATTTAATCTTTTATAAACTTAACAAGGATAGTTTCTTCATTTGTTTCTATAGTGGCTATGTAAACACCACTTTTAAGAAAACTTAGATCTGCGGCGTATTTATCCGAGGAGAGTTCATATTTAGAGTAGATTTCTTGCCCTAGAATATTTTTTATTTTTAAACTGCTTAGGGACAATGAACCCTTTTCTGGGGTGAGTTGAAAAGTTGTGATACCACTGGTTGGATTTGGAAATATTTTTATGCTCCTTGAATTTAAAGAAACTTCTTTCACACCAATTGCATTGGGATCTTGCACCAAAAAAGCACCCATCATTCCTTCATCTTCATGGTGAAGAAGATGACAATGATACATATACGGAACAACATTATCTGCAAATGTGGTGAACTTGGCAATGAATCGAACTGTATCTTTGGGCTTTACTAAAATAACATCTTTTAGTCCTTGGTATTCTGGAGGAGGCGGAGATCCATTTATATCAAGCACAAAAAATTCAATGTCGTGAATGTGAAAAGGATGCGCAACCATAGTTTTATTAATCAATGTCCAGACTTCAGTGTTGTTCAATAGGGTTTTGATGTTTATTGAATCCATATGAAAAGGCTCATTATTCATAAAAAACGGTCCATCAACTTTTCCCTGTTGCCCACTAAGTATTGTGTCAGGTGAAAATACTATTGTTCTTTGGGCATCCGCGTTTGATTCTAATAAGGGTATTTTAGGAGCAAATGTTGAAGGGATAGTAGTAATAGGATTACTTGTAGGCGCTATAACATCAAAACGCAAAACATTGAAATCAGCTCCATTCAACCAATTGCTGTAATAACCTTCAGAAATTACTATAGAAGCTGTTCCAACAGAATCAGCTCCAATTATACCCTTAGGTAGTTCAGAAGAATAGCTTTTAAGATAAAACTGTGTGCCTACACTATACGTAGAAAAATTCACAAGAATTTCTGCCCTTTCACCTGTAGATAATCTAACTCGGTTCGTTAAATATGGCTGAGACAACAGCCCTCCATCACTGCCGATCAAATAAAAATTTGCATTATTGGATAACCCAAAATTATACGTTCTATCAGCAGCACCATTTAATAACCTCAAGCGAACTACCTGTTGTGGGACTTGTAAAAATGGTTTAATTGTTCCATTAACCATGTTAATACTGTCTTCGTGCGTAGCCGTGGCAAATTGGTATAGAACGTCAAAAGCTTTGGACTGAACTATCAAAGGAAAATCGTCAACTTTATATCTACGCGGCAGAACATAACTAGCTTCAATATTATCGCGAACTATAATCATCCCGGCTAAACCCCTTGAAACTTGTATTTCAGTTTTACCTTCACCATGTGGGTGATACCAAAATGTAGCCGCTTCATTTCTCATTTTGAATGATGGACTCCACGTTGTGTTTGGAAGGATTATTTGATGTGGACCGCCGTCATTTTGCGGAGAAACGTGAAACCCATGCCAGTGTACTGTTGTTGGCTGAGTAAGATTGTTTTTTACATTTAATGTGATACTATCCCCTGCTTTAATGATTAAAGTAGGGCCCAAAAAATTTCCATTATACCCATAAGTTGGAGTATTATTTGTTCCGAAAAATTGTTTGGTTGCTGCCTGCGCTGTCAGGGTAAAACTTGTACCGCTTAGGGTATCAGGTATATATAATGCAGTTTGGCCAGATGCTAATGAAACAGCAATTGACAAAATCGCAGTTAAATTTTTAATTTTTTTCATAAAAGATAGTACCATTAGTTAATAATTATTTTCTTTCTTGTAATTGTTTTTGAATTATTAATATAAAAAAAATATACGCCTTTAGGATAAGTACTAACATCTAACGTAAATAATCCCTCATTAGGATTTCTATACTCATTTTTGTAAATACTTTTCCCCATGATGTCGGTAATAATAACTTCACAAATGGTAGAATCATTCATCTCCATATGTAGTTCGTGAGAAGTAGGATTAGGATAAACGCAATTGGATGTAGATTTTATGAAAGTTAAAAGGTTTAGTGGAGCGTTACAATTTAAATAATGACTTTGATGTGGGGTTTCATCAATATAAAGTGCAGAGTCGTTAGATAATGAATTGATATAAGATAATTGAAATATCATTTCCTCATCACCTTCACTATAACCTGCAAATACGTCTTGTGGGGGGTTATTAGGATTACTTGAATTATTAAGCGTATTATCAAATACTGCTTTTGCTTCAATTATCGTACCAACAGGTAACATCAAAGGTCTATCAAAATAATACACTCCTTCGCTCCAAATAACGCCATAATCCTCCGTTTCGAAAAGTGGAATAGTATCTCCTAAAGGTAGGATCGCATTCAAACTAGTGCTAGTACATAAATAATGAAGGGTTGGAGCAACGCTAAAAACTGTCAAATCTTTACTAAGGGTATACTTCTCAATGAACGTTTTAACACTATCCTTCGGAATGATAAACGGCGGGTTGAATAGATTTTGGTTATGATGTAAAACAGAAAAAATCTCTATTTTTCTTACGGTTGGAGAAGTTGAATGCACGATATTTATTAAAGTACTATCGGTTTTACCTCCAGCGTCTTCAACATATTCGACTTGAACAACTAATCTGGAAGCGGAATCAACTTTAAGCGCTAAGTTATTTTTTAGCCATAGAGGGTCTGAGCCATTAACCCATCCGTATAGTAGTTTGGCTGATGAGCTTCCAATTCCTCCAAAATTTGAGTACCCTATACCAGGATCAGATATATCTAAGTTTACAGGTACAGAAGAAGTATCTGCATAAACGAAGATAGAATATACAGCCGATTTGTTGCCAGGAATTACCTCAATTCCTTGTATCGATTTTTCAGTATTAGAAGGGTTACTAACAATAAAACATCTCCTCATTGTTTCACCAATAAACGGCACAGAATACGAAGTAGTTTTAAAAAATTGATCGGGTGAGCTAAATGTAGGCGCGGAAACTGTAAACGATGGTGAAGGAACAGAGATTGTGGTATCTCCTTTTGGGCAACCATCATCCACCCACTTATTGATAAGTTCTATTTCCACATTTGTTAAACTCTTTTGACATGAGTAATTTCGCCCACCAACTTCAGGTATATATGGTGGCATTCTCTTTTGAGAAATAGCATTCTTAACAGCCAACCTCATTGCCCAAGTCTCATAATAGTTTGAAAGTGGTATTGCTGCAAGCCCGTTGTCGCTATTGTGACAGCGAGTGCAATGGGAGTATATAATACACGATACGTTTTTTGTCCAACTAACATTTTGTGCTGTACCAGACTCCATTTGAAAGAAAATTAAAATATATAGCAGCTTAATCTTGCTCATATAATACTCTATTTGCCCTTTAAATTTCAATACTGAACGGTTTCTTTTATATGAATTAACATTCAACTTAGTTTGCTCAATGAATTATACTTATTTTCTGTTGGCTTATAGTCCCTGAAGAGTTTATTCTAAGAAAGTAGTTGCCTGCTTGAAATGAACTTGTATTAAAAGTTTTTGAAATAATACCAGCCGACATTTTTTCTGAAGCCAAATTGGCAACTTTTTTTCCGGTAATATCAATTAATTCAATTGATACTTCAGAATTTTGTAAAAGTGAAAAACCAACATTTATTTGACTATTGGCAGGATTGGGGTAGGCACTAAAGTTTTTAATGCTTTTGATATTTTCTTTAATTGATACTTGTGAGTTAAGAAAACTGCGAATATTACCTGCCATTTGGGTGGTATCGCTATTAGAAAACCCTACATATGGGGAACCTAGAAGTTGATGATTTGTTCCGGCAGCAATAATAATTGTAGGCATGCCCATACCACCATAATAGGCCACTTGTGTAGCTCCACTATCAGAGGGAATAGATGTAAATCCATTCGTATTTACCCAATTAACAATAGCACTACAAGAATAAGTGTTATTAAATCCAAACGCATATGATTTAACCTTGCCGGGATACTGACTTAATAAATTTGACTTCATTGACTCCAAGGCCTGGCCTGCGGTTATACAAGAACCACAGCTTAGCATAAAATATTCAATGATTACCACTTTTCCTGAGTTAAGATCAGAAAATAAATTATGAGTGCCTGATGAGTTACAATCAACCATTGTGAAATCCATAGCAGTCATTTGTGCTTTAGAGTTAAATGAGCTTAACAGTGTTACTGCTGTAAGCATGATCTTTGTGATTTTTGTTTTCATTTATCGTTATTTTAGTTACTAATTAAACTTATTTATTTTCTATGGTTTCTCCCTTCGATACCTTTAAAATCCTTTCAAATAATTCTTCTTCACTTCCTTCAATAAATGCGGCGCCCTGCCAAACAATATTCTTGTTTCCATCAATGATAAATGTATGAGGACAAAGGTTAACATTCATAGCTCTTTTGAAGTCTTGGTTAACGTCTAAGTAAATCTCATATTTCCACCCTTTAGTATTAACCATTGTGTTAACCTTGGCAACGCTTCTCGTGTCGTCTGTTGATACGGCTATCACCTTTAGACCGGTGGCTTTTTGCCATTCGGCATAATTGTCATTTATTTCATCAAGTTCTTTAACAGAAGATTTACACCAAGTTGCCCAAAACACGATCACTATTGGCTTACCATTATTTGAGATAGTTTCTGTATTATAAGTTGACCCGTTCAAATCTTTAACAGTAACCGAAGGGATTTTATTGTTATCCCCTCGGTTTAAGAACATGCTACAAATAACGGCATATATCAATAATGGTTTTATCACAGCTTAATTCGTGTTTAAAATTAGCTTCTCTACAAATGTAGCATCTTCAGTTTTTACTTTAAGAAAGTAAGTGCCGCTATTCAAGCTTGACAAGTTAAGTGTTATCTCCTTTTGATTCAAATCAAAAGAAAGAACCTCCATAATAACCTTCCCAATTATATCTGTGACAATAATTCTATCTATTTTATTTCTGTTAGAACTTTTAATAAACACTTCTCCGGCAGTTGGATTTGGATAAACAATGATCTCATTGATGCTTTCGTTCTTAATTAATCCGGAAACGATGGAATTACTTAAGTTAATATTGTCAATGTAAAAGTTGTTGCCATATCCACTTGTTGACGTGAAGAGTAATAAAACTTCAGGCTGTGTACTGTATGTACCCATATTAATAGTTTCAGTTGTCCACTGACTTGCTGATGGAATAAATGTTGAAGTTATATCCGGTGCTGTTGCAAGAGCAGAACCGGATTTATTATATATTAGTGCCCAAGTTGCTCCGCAATCGGTTGAAACACTTACCTGCAAACGGTCATTAGAACTTGTGTTACGTCTTGCATATGCGATATCGAATTTTAGCTCAGCTAAAGCGGTGGCAGAAGACATATTAATTCTAGGAGACATAAAATAATCTTTCTGACCCGTGGTATTCATGGGGCCAGTATAATTATTCATTTTTAAGGAGCCTAAACCGGTTCCAAATCCACCAACTGTTGCGTTTCGATTCATTATATTATTTTTATTAAACCCAATATACGACCATCCACTTGGCGGAAATGCAGTGGGTGTAAAATCTTCCATTAATGGATAAGAAACAATCGGATCAACACTTCTAAATGAACCTGCTTTTCTATCATTACTCAAATTAAGATCTGCAACTCCATTTGGATTTGTTGTAAAAGCAACAATTTTATGCGACCCCAAGGTTACGGATGAAACTGGAAGTGTAACACTTGCTATCGCATTCGTTGCTAAAGAGCCGGTCCAAGTATAAGTTGTAATTGGGCCACCATCAATATTATAATTTATTTCAACGGAAGTTAAGACAGTAGTGCCTTTGTTTTGCAAGGTAATAACGGGCATTACAGAGCCAGCGCATTGATTGAATTTGATTGAAAAGAACATTGCCTCAAAATTCTCATTTATTGGCGAAGTAATTTCCAGAATAGAAGCGTCGATGGTTGTTGGTAGAGGGTCAATTCTCATTACAGTATTTTGCAGATTGTTTACAAACCAAATTTTTCCATCAGGTCCGATCTTTACTCCCATTATCCCCGGTGTACCGGTATTAATTGTTCCCATCAACGTTGGGGTAGGAATAGACGTGTCATAAACTCTAATATCACCCGTGGCGTAATCACTCACGATTAGACGATTGTTGTAATAATCTATACCGCTTTGTTGGGTAGTGTAAGTATCTATTATTTGAGGAGTAACACCACCAACAGCCCAGTAACCGGCTAAAGGTTCGTTTGCCGTAGATGTTGCGGTTAAAGGTCCGGTTATAGTTCCTGTATTTGTTGCCATTCTTATTACTCTGTTATTTCCTCCGTCAACAATATAAAGCCACTTAGATACTTTATCCAAAACCAAATGACTTGGTATTCCAGGCGTTCTTTGAACATTAACTCCTGTATAACGCCATATTTTTCCGGCCGAATGTACGTCGTAACCTGGCCCGTGGTCAACTGCAAAATCATATTTACAAATATTCCCATTCCAACCATCAAACACCCAATAAACCTTTGCTGAATCGTGCGCAATACCCATTGCATTTGGACTTTGATGAAGCATATCAAGATGGCTTCCTAAAGGATAACCGCTCACCCAATTATTTTGAAAGACACGCGCATATATATTTGT
>CAYYUS010000079.1:0-2809 GCA_964474925.1 uncultured Akkermansia sp.
AAATAAATTAAGCTGTTCATCATTCATCCCTGTAACATCTGAGCAAGGCCCAATACCAACTTGGCTATAATTTAAAGTTACTGTTGGGCAAAATACATCAAGAATAAATCCCGTAGAGGCGTGTGTTCTTGTTACATTATTGGTATTACTTGTAACGCTTATGGCCGCTGTTGAATTATTAATGACGGTGCTTCCGGGCTTTGCAAATATGGCATCACCAGATGTGGCATTAATTGTTAGAACTGCATTTTGCTCTAGTAAATAAGTAGAGCCCGGTGATCCTGTAACAGTGACAGAAATTCCTGTACAGATCCAATATACAGTTCCGGTAGCATTTAATGATTGGTTGCTTGTGATCTGAATATGTCCCGGCGATGGAGCGATGGTTACTGAGCATACTTGAGCAGTTGTGTAATTCACAATGCATAAAAGTAAAATGGATAGAATTTTTTTCATAGTGCCAACAAAGATAATAATAAAATCACATAGAACGATCTTAACAGATGAAGGGCTAGTCAGGCAATTAAATAGTAATCAAATTATTAGAATCAAATCTTTATCCCTGCAATAAGAACATCATCTACCTGTTCTAAATTTCCTTTCCAGGATTTGAATGTTTGTTCTAAAATTTGTTTTTGTTCGTTAAGCGGAACAGCATTTAAACTCAGCAATAATTCATTTAACTGTTTATACTTGAATTTTTTTCCTTTTGCACCGCCAAACTGATCAGCAAAACCATCGGTATATAAATAAAGAGTATCGCCTGGCTTTAGATCAATGCTGTATAATTTAAATTCTTCCGATCGTTCGCCTTTTCCAACCGGCATTTTGTCTTTAGGAAGTTCTAGAATGGAATTATTGTGAATTAAAATGGGCTCGTTGTTTGCGGCGCAATATTCCATGGCGTTTGTTTTTTTATCGACACACAATAAAATGCCATCCATTCCATCTTTTTGTCCTTCATTACTAATAGTTGAAATCAATCGTTCGCGCACATAATTAAATATCTCATTTGGCTTTTCAATATCCTTCTCTTTGATGGCTTCACTTAAAAATCCCATGTTGAGTAAACTCATAAAGGCGCCAGGAACACCGTGGCCGGTACTATCGCAAATTGCCAGATAGAATTTATTTTTATGAGCGGTTGCCCAATAAAAATCGCCACTTACAATGTCTTTGGGATTAAAGTAAATAAAATTATTGGGAAGATGTTGATCAATAAAATTTGAATTGGCTATCAGGGCAGTTTGAATTCGTTTGGCATAGTGAATAGAATCAAGCATTTCCTTTTGTTTTTCCTCTACAAGATTTTTTTGCTCACTAATTACTATATTTTGTATCAAAGCTTCTCTTTCTTTATGTTCAATGATCTTTTTTTGTTTGTTGATCACCACGAAGCGATTCACCATAAAAATCGCAAAAATGAGTACGAGTCCCAATCCCCCCCAAAGTGCGAAGCGTTTTGTTTTCTCTTCTTCTAATTCGGCGGCAGCAACCTTTTTCTCTTCAGCAACCATTACGCTATCTGCCGCCGCTTTGCGTTCATAATCTATTTGAAATGTTTTTTTAATGGCGGCGTTCACCGTTTCTTCATTAAGAATGCTGTCTTTCATTTGAATATATAGCTCATACATTTTTAATGCCTCAGCAGGCTTGTTCATCTTGGTGTAAATCCCTTTTAGGAGGTTGGCTGCGCTGCCAATATTTTCCGGCGAATTTAGTTTCTGGGAAACTTCCATATCCATTAAAGCATATTGCAGAGCTTTTTTTAGATCATTATTGCGATACATGTAATCGGCAAGGCTGAAATACGAGGAAGCTATTCCTGAGGCATTGTTTGTTTCGATGCGCAGTTGTAGCGACATATTATAATAGGACAACGCTTTTTGTTTGGCACTGACATCACACTCTTTGTCACTGCCCACACATTCTGGATCACCGAAGTTGTCATAGATGCCTCCGAGTAAATTGTAAGAGCCGGCCAAAACGGCCTTATCATTCATTTCTTTTTGAATGTGAATTGTGCGCATCAAATAGCGTATGGCCTTCACAGCGCCGCGTTTTATACAAATATCTTTACTTTCCTTGCAATCTGGATCACCAATGGTTTTATACATATACGCGATATTTCCATAACACAAAGCCATTCCTTCTTTGTTGTTTATTTTTGTATAGGCACTCAAAGCTTTCTCATAGTACTCTAACGCCTTCGTAAATTGTCCCTGACTGTCGAACACGTAGCCAAGATTATTATAGGCGGTAGCAATACCAACGGTATCACGCAGCTCGATATACATTTTCAAAGCGCTGTGATAGTTCTCGATAGCTTTATTGACGTTACCGCCTCTTCTAAAAATATAACCAATGTTGACAAGGGTTGTTGCTGCGCCTTTTTTATCTTTAATAGCCTCTTGTATTGCGAGCGCCTTCTTATAATATTCTATCGCTTCAACGTTATTGCCGAGATTCATGTGCATGTAGCCAAAATTATTAAGGCCTAAAGCATAATAGATAGAATAATAATTTCGCTGATCGGGTGGGCAGGTTTTTAATTTATTCTCACAGTGCTTTACAAGTTCGGCATTATAAAGCGGCCAGATACTATCGATCTGTTCGCTTTCAATAAGTGTATTATAAAGTCGACATTTAGTAGTATCCGAAGCATTAGATATTAAAGCTCTTAAGAAATCGGTATTTTGAGAAAAAGAGAATTGAAAGAGAGAGCTAAAAAGTAAGAAGATTATTTTTGTTCTGAGTTTCATATTCTAATGCCTGCAATAAGTACATCATCCACTTGTTCAAGATTGCC
>CAYYUS010000079.1:2819-8380 GCA_964474925.1 uncultured Akkermansia sp.
AAACAAGTTTAATAAATTTTCTCTTTGTGTTTGCATTGGGAGATGTTTATTTAAAATTAAAGTCTCGCAAAGCTGTTTATATTTTAATTTTTTCCCTTTTGGTCCGCCAAACTGATCGGCAAAACCATCGGTAAAGGCAAAAAGGATGTCATTCTTTTTTAGATCGATGGTGTGTGAAGTAAATGGCATTTCATTCTTCACTGATTTCCCAACCGGAATTTTATCGGCAGCTATCTCAATTAACTCTTTACCACGAATAATTACCAAGGGATTGTGCGCGCAACTTACCTCCAGTATATTTTTCTTTGCATCAAGCGCCATCAAAATACAATCCATACCATCATTACCTCCTTCAGTTACTCCTTCTATAGCTAAACTTGCAATTAATCGTTGACGAACGTGTGCTAATATCTCATTTGTTCTTTGAATTCCTTTTTCGTTAATAGCTTCATTTAGAAATGAGATATTCAGTAAACTCATAAATGCTCCCGGCACGCCATGTCCGGTTGAATCGGCGATCACAAAATAAAATTTACTGTGCGCTTCACACGCCCAATAAAAATCACCACTTACAATATCCTTTGGATTGAAGAGAACAAAGTATTCGGGAAGATTTTTTTTGAGCATACTATCACTTGCTAAAAGTGCGTGCTGAATACGCTGTGCGTAAGTGATGGAGTCGAGGATCTCTTTACTTTTTTCTTCTAATTCGCCAAAGGCATGTTTAAATTTTGCTTCAGCTTCGTGCCGCATTAAAACTTCTTTTTTAAAGGAGCGATTCCAATTGTAGGTGGAGATCAAAAAACCTATTACTCCAAAGATCAGCATGTAGCTTGATCCCGGCAAGTTCATTAACTTGAAAAGAACAGACAAAAAGATAAGAATAATAGAGAACAGATCTAAAAAACTAAGAAGTATTTGTTCTTGCGTAAATAGTTGTTTTCGTTTTTCATAACGCATTTTTATTATTAAGGGTAATCCTGCAAAAGAAAAGATGAGCATTGAAAGCACAAATTCAATAGAAGCTCCGGCAAAATCATTTCGTTTACTGTAAATGGCTAAAGCAAAAATGAGCGAACAAATAGTACTGATCACCATTATGGCTCTGTTTCTTTTGGTTTCTGTAGAATTGAAATAGATGAGGGTGATACCAATTGCCGAAAGAATAATGGCACACAGGGTTAATGAAATTGCTATAGCGGTTGAGTGATCCCGAAGGCTTTTAAAAGACTCAGTTTCAAGAAAGATCATTGCTAAAAGAAGGATTACTCCTAGACCAATCATCCAAACCCCTAATTTTTTCAATCTCATAATCAGCAATTTAAGTCAAATATAGCAAAATTTTTATAGGTAATACATCAATGCATAAGAAAACTATGTATCTTTGTCCTAAGTATTAACTTATACCTTATAGATCATGTATTCATCAGAATTAATAAAAGGCACACTAAAGACCATCATTCTTAAATTGTTGAAAGAGAACAAGCGCATGTATGGTTACGAAATTACACAAAAAGTGAAAGACCTAACCGGAAATAAAATTCAGTTAACCGAAGGCGCGTTATATCCATCGTTACATGCTTTAGAAGCGGAGGGAATATTAACCACCGAAACCGAATTTATTGGCAAGCGTGTAAGAAAATATTATACGTTAAGTGAAGAAGGAAAAATACGTAGCGAAGAAAAAATTAGTGAGTTTGCTGATTTTATGAATACGATGAAGGCATTATTAAATATTGATCCAAAGACAGTATAAAATAATAAATGTACCAACTCAAGGATAAACATATTGATTTTATTCTTAACGACATTAGTGCACGTGGCGTTACGATAGAGGACCTGCAGTATAACCTCTTAGATCATATATGTTGCATCATTGAGAGAAACCTCGAAGAAAACGGAGACTTCGAGAACTTCTATAAACGAACGGTTCAATCTTTTTTTAAGAACGACCTCAAGGAAATAGAAGAAGAAACAATATCTCTTATAATTTTTAAAAACTACTATACTATGAAAAAAGCAATGATAATTAGCGGAACCGCTTCAGTAGGATTACTGAGTTTCGGTTTATTTTTTAAGTTCATGCATTGGCCGGGAGCTTCCATTGGAATTTTATTGGGAATAACCATATTAAGCCTCCTCTTTTTGCCTTTGATGTTCATCTTAAAAATAAAAGAAAAACAAAACATCAAGGATAAGATCACCATTGGCATTGGCGCATTTGCTGGGATCCTTATTAGCATGGGCATTTTATTTAAGATAATGCATTGGCCATACGCTAATATGATGATGAACAGTTCGATCGCGATCTTAATGTTACTATTCTTGCCCTTCTATTTTTTCTCTGGCATAAGAAATCCTGAAACAAAAGTAAACACTATTGTTTCTTCCATTCTTCTGATCTCGGCAACCGGCTTATTGTTTACGTTAATGCGCTCGCCACGCGCAACATTTTTAATTGATAAGCAATTAACCGAAACGTATTTAAGAGACGATCAATTATTGCGTTTTGAAATGAATGAAGTAAAGTCAGGAGCTGATTCAACAAATAGTGATCTTAACAAAAAGGGAAGAGAGATCATTGAACATTGCGATCTGATCAAAAAACGATTCATTGAATTGGAATCAGAAAATGGAAGTAGTGATCTACAAGCCGGTCTGCAAAATAATATTGTTATGCACGAGCATACAATTCAAGCCGGTTTTAGGAATGACCTGTATAGTGCATTATCGGATAAGTTGGAAGTAATGGCAAAAGAATATAATGCCTTGGCAGTAAATGCAAAACGTTTACCTATTACTTTTGAATCCATCAGTAATAGTAAAGAGGCAAATTCAATGAGTTGTTTTGTAATGCTTAATCAATTAACATTGGTGCAGCGAACGGTTTTGCAAAACGAAAGAAGTTTGGTTGCGAGTAAGTAAAGGATCAAACACAAGTAAGATCGCGACTTTCTTCATGTCAGAGAGTTGCGATCTTTTTTATTTCATGCGTTGTCTTATTACTTCAAACAATACTATACCTGTTGCAACGGAAACATTTAAAGAAGCAATTTGTCCTACCATTGGAATTTTTACGGCCACATCACTTCGTTTTAAATATTCACCGCTAATGCCATCTTCTTCACTGCCCATAATAATGGCGGTAGGTTGTTTGAGGTCGGCATCGTAAATAAGTTTATCTGTTTTTTCGTGACAAGCAACAATTTGAATTTTATATTCTTTAAAATAATCAATAACCTTTTTCAAATTTTCTTCTCTACAAACTTTAATACGATGCAATGCGCCAGCGCTAGTCTTAATTGCATCGGCATTTATTTGCGCCGCACCACGGTATGGGATCACAATAAAATCAACACCGGCACATTCGGCTCCACGAGCAATGGCTCCAAAATTTCGCACGTCGGTAATTCTATCTAATATTAAAATTAAAGGCGTTTTGCCCGATTCAAAAACCTCTTGCAATAATTCTTCGGCGTCGTAATAGGTTACTTCCGCTAAAAAAGCAATAACGCCTTGGTGATTCTTAGTTGTTAAACGTTTGATCTTTTCGGGCGGTACAATTTGAATAGGGATCTCTTTTCCTCTCAAAGCATTTCGCAATTGATTGTACAGTTCATTTGATAAACCTTTTTGAAGGAATACTTTATCAATTGCTTTATCGGCATTGATGGCTTCAATTACAGCCCGCATTCCAAATATCATATTTTGTTCTTCCATTATGCTAAATTGAATTGTTTTAAATGATGTATGGCATGCTTGTGTAATAAATGCAACCATTCACTATAATTGAGGTCTCCAAAAAAGGGGTTCAATACTTTGTCCTCAGGCTTATGCTCGTAAAACGCAAGAAATTCTTTTATTTCCTCTTCCAATTCTTTAACAGCATCTTGAATTGACCTAAGCCTTAATGCTGGAGCTTCATCAGTCATTAATGCATTTTTTGTGCCCGGTTTAAATTCCTTATCGCTTAAAGCAAAACTTTTGTAGCGTTCCACTAATTCCGGCGGCGTATGTAATGCATGTACTATTCGCATCGATGCATTCGCAATACTTTCCGACATATGTTCTATCATTCCTTGCGGTGATAAAACACCCCAGTTTCCTTTTTCATTACCTTTTAATTTTTTTATCAAAGGAATGTATTCCTCTTTAAAAAATAATTCTTTGCTTATCATACATTATAATTTTAAACCAATTACACATACATCATCTGTTTGTTCGATCTTGCCCTGCCACTCAGAAAAGAAACCTTTGATCTTTTCCTTTTGAGTAATGAAATCAAATTTTGAGAATTCCAATAGAAGTTTCTTGAACATCTTACTGTTCAATTTCTTATTTTCCTTTCCTCCAAATTGATCTTTATATCCGTCGGTGAAAAGATACAAGATATCATTTTCCTTATAATCTATATTATAGAGCGTAAACTCTGTTTCCACATAACTCTTTCCAACTGGCATTTTATCACAAGGCAATTCTATCAATTCATTATCACGAATAATAACAGGTTTATTATTAGCGGCAGAGTAGGTGATGGTCTTTGTTTTTTTATCAATATGAAGTAGGCAAGCATCCATTCCGTCTTTAGAATCATCAGATGCAAGATTCGTCACTAAATTGTTCTTCACAAAGTCAAATACTTTATTCGGGTCTACTAACTTTCTTTGTATAACGGCTTCATTTAAGAATGAAATATTCAACAAACTCATAAAAGCACCCGGAACACCATGACCCGTGCAATCACAAGCGGCAACATACAAATGTTCGTTTTGTAAGGCCGACCAATAGAAATCGCCACTCACAATATCTTTTGGTTTGAAGAAAACGAAGTGGTCTTTAAAATTACCCTCCAAGTGAGGTTGCGTATGAATTAAAGCCGTTTGAATTCGTTTGGCATATTGAATACTATCGGTTATCTCTTTATTTTTTTCTTCTACAATATGTTTTTGATGAACAACAATATTTCTCTGCTCTTCAATTTCTGTTTTTTGAGACCTAAGTAAAGCATTTGCATTTTTGATCTTGAACAGCGAAAATCCCGCAACTACAACTAACAGCGAAACCGAAAGTATGATAATGATAAGAATGTTTTTTTGCTGCGCTTGTTGTTCGTCCTTTTTTTGATTCTCTAGTTGTTGTTTTTCGCGAATACTTTTTTCTTCTACTAGTTTAATATCGCTTTCATATTTTAAACCCATACTAGTTACCTGTTGGGTAACTTGGTCGCCCATTAAACTGTCTTTGTACTGAATATGTTTTTTTAAATACGTAACCGCATCCCCCATTTTATTTGCAATAATATAGGCTTCTGCTAAATACTGATACGTGGCATTCATTTCTAGCTTAATGTTCACTTTTTCGGAGAGCTCCTTTGCGCGTAACAAATTCGCAATTGCACTATCCGGCTTATTTAATTTAATAAATGCCTTCCCTTTATTGATATAAACTTTCGATAGTGTTTTTTCTTTCCATCCAAGGTGGCCGTAAGCCAACTGTTTGTTACAAAATGCAATGCTTTTTTGAAATTCATTGTTAAGCATATAATAATTGGCTATGGATTC
>CAYYUS010000080.1:0-8350 GCA_964474925.1 uncultured Akkermansia sp.
CATGCCCGTGTAATTAATAGCGGACGTTATGTAAATGATAGTATGGGTTTTTATGTAGCTAAAACTTGCGTAAAGAAAATTATTGCCGGCGGAAAAAATATTTCCAAATCAAAAGTATTGGTGATGGGCGCTACATTTAAAGAAGACGTGAGTGATATTCGCAATAGTAAAGTAGCTGATATTGTAAAAGAATTAAAATCGTTTGGAGTTAAAGTTGAGATCGTTGATCCACATGCCGACAGCGATGAGTTAAAACACGAATACGGTTTTGGACTAAGCAAATTAGGCAAAGGTTACGACGGTGTTATTGTTGCTGTAAATCATAAAGAATATAAAGCACTTGATGAAAAATTCTATAAGAATATTCTTTCTAATAAAGGTGTACTAGTAGACATTAAAGGGATGTACAAAGATAAAATAAAGGGCTTAACATACTGGAGTTTGTAAAATTTAAGAAAATGAAAATACTGATCACCGGAGGAGCCGGATTTATTGGCTCGCATGTTGTTAGATTGTTTGTGAATACCTATCCAAACTACCAGATCTATAATTTAGATGCCCTTACCTATGCAGGTAATTTGGCAAACCTAACCGATATTGAAAATAATCCCAACTACAAATTCGTTAAAGGCGATATTGTTGATGCTTCTTTTATAAACGCCTTATTTGAAAAAGAACAATTTAACGCCGTTGTACATTTAGCTGCCGAAAGTCATGTAGATCGCAGCATTACCAATCCTCTGGAGTTTGTAATGACCAATGTAATAGGTACAGTTAATTTATTGAACGCTGCAAAAACTCTATTTAAAAAACCAAACACAACCTTCAAGAGGTTTTACCACGTAAGCACTGATGAAGTATACGGAGCATTAGGCGATACAGGCATGTTTGTTGAAACAACGTCTTACGACCCTCACAGTCCCTACTCCGCTTCTAAAGCTAGCAGTGATCATTTTGTGCGCGCATATCATGATACGTATGGCTTGCCTTGTGTGATCTCTAATTGTAGTAACAATTACGGGCCAAATCACTTCCCCGAAAAATTAATTCCACTTTGCATCAATAATATCTTAAACAATAAACCGCTGCCTATTTACGGTAAAGGCGAAAATGTTCGAGATTGGTTATTTGTGGTTGATCACGCACGCGCCATTGATACGATCTTTCATAAAGCAAAAGATGGCAGCACCTATAATGTTGGTGGACATAATGAATGGACAAACATTGATGTGATCCGCTTACTTTGCCGCATTATGGATAAAAAATTGAACCGTGATGCAGGAACAAATGAAAAATTGATCACTTTTGTTACCGATCGCGCCGGGCACGATCTTCGTTACGCTATTGACGCTACCAAATTAAAAAATGATCTGGGCTGGGTTCCAAGTGTAACATTTGAAGAGGGTTTAGATAAAACCGTGGATTGGTATTTGAACAATAGCGGATGGTTGAACAATGTAACCTCAGGAAATTATTTGCAATATTACCAAGAGCAATACGCCAAACGTTAGTTGAAAAACAAGGCATAAAAAAACCCGTCACAAACATGACGGGTTTTTTGTTTTATAAGAATTCTTATTGCTTAATAACGCGTGTTGTAGTTTTTGTATTGTTGTTTGTAACAGTTACAAAATATACTGCAGCCTTAAAATCAGAAAGATCAATGCGCTCATCGAGGATGCTTACCTTATCATAAGTGATCTGTTTGATGACCTTGCCCAATACATCAGTAATGATCACCTCTGTTTTTGAACTCGATGATAAAGCACCAACTTTTAATTGAAAATCGTTTGTGAAAGGATTTGGAAGTACTAAAACGCCCAATGCATTTCCTGCCGACGCATCCGGTAAACCCATAACACTAGCCGCGATCTCGAAATCAGGATTATTCACATCAAAGAAAATACTATTTGCTGACTCTACTTTAATACGACATGTTGTAACACCCGCTGTTAAAGTTGGAACAGTGATCAGTTCTATCCCGTCATTAGCTGTGTTTGCCACTAATGTTGTGAATGTAATTCCAGAATTATAAGAGATCAATATATTAACAAAAGGAGAATTTACAGGAACCACATCGGTACCATTTACATTCCACGTTACATTTTGTTGCTGCCCCATTCCCCAAGCAATTCCTGTAGAATTAGGGTATGTAATTGCAAAAGATCCAGAGGTTGCACTAACTGAAACGCTACTTTGCGCATAACAAACACCTCCGCCACCCATTTTATTATCGCGGGCTGTTAATCTAAAATTCAACGTTTGAGCCGTTGTTGGCATATACTCACCAATCAATGATTGATATTGATTATTCAACATTTGACTTTGCGGTGGGAACATGCGCGTTGATGATGCCGTTGGATTATATGAACGGAAAAACGGTCTACTGCCCGAATTCCAATTACCCGATGCAGTACCTGCGTCACGCTCTTCCCATGAAAACGTTAATGGATCGCTATTAGGATCAGTTGCACTTCCTGTTAAGGTAAATGCAGTATTGGCAGGAACAAAAAAGTTGCCTGAAACTGTTACTACAGGGGGTTGGTTACCTGTTGTTGAAGTTACAGCACAACCATTACCCGCGCCTAATTGCGTAAAATTCACTATCTCATCATAACTCGTTGCATGAAAATAGGCAATACTGTTTGAAGCTAAATTTTGTGAACCGCAAATTCCTGCATAACCCATAATGGTAACTCCACTTCCTGGTTCAACCGAAGTAGCTGCGTTACGATTTCCGCTGCAACTTCCTGCACCTGCTGAAGCATTGAATGTATGATTTCCCGCAAATTGATGGCCCATTTCGTGAGCTACATAATCTATATCATATGGGTCACCAACAGGACTCGGACTACCGGTAATTCCTCTTGCTTTATTACTTGTGCTGCAAACACATCCAAGATTTGCTAAACCACCACCACCGGTACTAAATGTATGGCCAATATCAAAATTTGCTGTGCCTATTGAGGCAGTGATCACGGTTTGACTCTGTCCTATTAAAGTAGTAGCATTTGTATTATTGAATGGATCAGTTGTTCCGTTTAAGAAGATCACCATAGTTTCAGTTGCTACTAAAACTAAACGTACAGCTGCTTCAGTTTCATAAACACCCGTAACACGATTTACAGATGTAACGATCTTGGCTAATGTTTGTGCTATTGTTGGCGTTGTTGAACCTGTTGCCGCCACAGCGTATTCGCCGGTACAAGCTACTGCTAAACGATAGGTGCGCAAATTAGCTCCCACGCACGCCGCCGGTGGCATTAGTGCTGTGCTTTGAAGACTTGTTACGTTTTCTTTTTTTTTCGGTTGCTCATCGCTGTTCTCTAAACCAACTTCCGGAAGTCTATCTTGTTCAGGCTTTACAAAGTCAGCCGTGTAATAAGTAATATAATCAGCCGTATTTTGTAAGCAATATGGGTCAATAAAAAAATCTCCATTAATGGTGCGGATCATTCCATGAAAACCAAATTCGTTCACATCGATCTTTCCGTTAGCATACACATCTGTTATACCTTTAATAGAATACGTTTTAATATCAGGATATGCAGCTGCTAAGGCAGGCTCCATTATTGGGGCCTCAACTACTTTAAATAACTGCATTTCTCCATTTGGAGCAGGTAAGGTAATAATGCAGTTACTATTATTAATAATGGTTGTTTTTTCGTTTGGAGCAGTGGCCAATTGAGTTTTTAAATTGGCTAAATTCAAATTATACACTAAGTATTTATTTGGAACGATCTGACGTTTCCCGGTAAGGGCAACATTTTTATCTGTGCTCGCATTCCAATGATTGTCTCCGCTTTGAGCATTTGTTCCCAAACACAATACTAAAGCAATAGCTGGTAAAATTAGTTTCATTCGATAGGTTTTAGTATTCCAAATATACTAAAACAAAGTTCTTGAAACAAATAATACGGTATCTAATTAATTTAGAATTTCTTAGTATAAAAAAGGCTTGAGCTCCGGATCGCTCACCTGTTGACCTTGGCTACTTTGGTAAAAGCTGTACAATTTCATATTCGTATTTCCAAAAATGCTGCTATAGTATTTATACGCATCAACAGTTCTAAATTTAACACTTTGCGATTTCTGTCCTTCAAGATCAACTCTTTCACGCACCATCACTTTTCTAATAAAAAAAAGATTAGTGCCGCACTTGAACGGAAAAGGATTTTTTAATTGATGTCCGTATTTATTTTTAAAAAGAAAAGGCTTGCTTCCATTTGTATGACCTCTTTCCACAGCGAATTTAGCACTATCCTCCTTTACAAAACCAATAGATGACTGGTAAAGAAAATCTTCTTCAAGGATCAAATAGAACTTCTCGTTCATGACAATGTTTTCCTGAATTTTCAAGCTTGAATCGATGAAAACATTATTTCGCTTCCCGGCTAATACAGTATCGCTATTTTGAGAATACATAAAGTAAACCTTACAAAAATCGATCTGCTGTAAGGCCGAATGTATTATGGCTTTGTTCCGGTATTGGGCTTGGGCCTTAACTAACTGAGCAGAACCAACGTCGCCAATCTTTAGGTATCCATCTATCTTGCGCTGGTCATTTTGTAATCTTATAACTATGGCACCAAATTTTAAATTTTGTATTTGCCATGATGTCACTTTTACTGCGCGTCGGTGAAATTTTTTAAATTCTTCACGTGTTTGGTAATCGTTATCGCTTGGCCTGCTATTTTGAGCTAAAGGTTTATAGCCAGCAAACAAAAGAAATATGATAATTATCCTATTTAATGATCGAGCCATTATTTGTCTTATCCTTTTTTGTTGGTACCACAAAACTCAATTCGCCTTGGGTATTCTCGGCCATTAATATCATTCCTTGACTTTCAATTCCCTTTATTTTTCGCGGTGCCAAATTTGCTAAAATACTTACTTGTACACCTATAATATCTTCAGGTTTATACCATTCAGCAATTCCACTCACAACCGTACGAACATCAATACCGGTGTCTATTTTTAACTTCAATAATTTATCGGTCTTTGGCACACGCTCAGCTTCTAAAATTGTTCCTACGCGAATATCCATTTTTAAGAAGTCGTCAAACGTAGTTTCTCCCTTTTGCGGAGGAATGCTAGCTGCCGGTGTATTTTCCTTTTTGCTGTTTTCCAATTTTTGTAATTGCAATTGTATTTGCTCGTCCTCAATTTTAGCGAACAATAATTCTTCCTTTCCAATAACATGATTGGTTGGTAAATTATTTGTCTTTTTTGCAAATAACCATGTGAGAGGATTGATATTTAAGAACGAAAATAATTTTTTAGATGTAAAAGGCAAGAACGGCTCGCTCAAGATCGCTAAGTTAGTAGTGATCTGCAAAGCAATATTCATGATGGTTTTCACACGCTCCTCATCTGTTTTTATTAATTTCCAAGGTTCCGTATCCGCTAAATATTTATTGCCTAAACGTGCTAAATTCATGAGCTCACTTATCGCTTCTCTAAACTTAAAATGTTCTAATGGTTCGCTGATCTTACTTGGGAATTTTGCTAATTCTTCCAACACGATCATATCCTCTTTGCTAAATTTTTCGGCAGCCGGAACTTTACCATTATAAAATTTATGCGTTAAAACTACCGTACGATTCACAAAATTTCCAAGGATAGCAACTAACTCACTATTGTTCTTTGTTTGAAGATCCTTCCAGGTGAAATCATTGTCTTTTGTTTCGGGCGCGTTTGAACATAGCATATAACGTAATACATCTTGTTGCCCCTTGAATTCTTGTAAATACTCATGCAACCACACCGCCCAATTTCGCGAGGTAGAAATTTTTTCTCCTTCCAAATTTAAAAATTCGTTGGCCGGAACATTATCAGGTAAAATAAATTCACCATGTTCCATTAACATGGCCGGAAAAATGATGCAATGAAAAACAATATTATCCTTTCCGATAAAATGGATCAAACGCGATTCTTTATTTTGCCAATAATCTTTCCAGTTATTTGGCAATAATTCTTTTGTTGCGCTGATATAACCAATAGGCGCGTCGAACCACACGTATAATACTTTTCCATCAGCGCCTGCCACCGGAACTTTTACGCCCCAATCCAAGTCGCGCGTCATGGCCCTTGGTTGTAATCCATCTCCACTTTCTATCCAACTTTTACACTGCCCATATACATTCGATTTCCAATTACTATGCGAATCGATGTACGCTTTTATTTTTGGTTGCAATTTATCTAATGGTAAGAACCAATTCTTTGTTTGTTTCAAAACCGGTTTGCTTCCGCTTAAAGTTGACTTTGGATCAATAAGATCGGTTGCATTTAAGGTTGATCCGCATTTTTCGCACTGATCGCCGTAGGCATTTAGGTTAGCGCACTTCGGACAAGTTCCTGTGATATAACGATCAGCCAAAAACTGCTTTGCTTCTTCATCATAATACTGTTCGGTTATTTGCTCTGTAAATACACCTTTATCATAAAGCGTTTTAAAAAAATCAGAAGCAGTTTCGTGATGTGTTTTATTGCTTGTGCGTGAATAAATATCAAATGAAATTCCAAATTCATTAAAGGCATCACCCATTATTTTATGGTATTTATCTACCACTTGCTGGGGCGTAATTCCTTCTTTTTTTGCTTTGATGGTAATAGGAACACCGTGTTCATCGCTACCACAAATAAATTTTACATCACTGCCAATACTGCGCAAATAACGCACATAAATATCCGCAGGCAAATAGCATCCAGCCAAATGTCCTATATGGACAGGTCCATTGGCATAAGGCAGTGCGGCGGTTACAAGTGTGCGTTTAAAAGAGTTCGGCATAAAACGTTAATATTTAAAGCGTAAAGATAGTGATAAAAGTGAATCTATTTTTTACCTTCGTATCAATAAAGAATGAAACAACCTCCTTTTTTGAAAACCGGCGATACAATTCTTGTAATTGGTACCGCAAGAGCTCGCGACAAAGATCAAATTGAGCCCGCTATTACTATTTTAAAAAGCTGGGGATTAAAAGTAGAATTAGGAAAGAATATTTTTAAAAAACACCATCAGTTCGCCGGCACCGATGAACAAAGGGCTACCGACCTTCAATGGGCTGTTGATCACAAAAAAGCAAAGGCTGTTCTAATTGCAGGCGGTGGTTACGGAACATTGCGAATAATAGATAAAGTAAATTTTAATTCGTTGAAAAAAAGTCCAAAATGGTTTGTTGGATACAGCGATACCACCATCCTTCAGGCGCGTTTAGAAAAACTGAAAATAGCCAGTATTCATGGAACTATGGCATTTCAATTCACAAAAAACAAAGAAGCAACTCAGTCCATAAAAACGTTACTTTTTGGAGAAAAAATAAATTACAAACTCAAAAAAAATATACTCAACCGCCCCGGAAAAGCAAAAGCCGAAATAGTTGGTGGAAATCTTTCGCTCATCTATGCCTTAAGTGGAAGTGTAGATGATATTGAAACTAAAAATAAAATTTTATTCATAGAAGATCTTGATGAGCAATTGTATCATATCGATCGCATGATGTTGCAATTAAAGCGCAGCGGAAAATTAAAGAATTTAAAAGGACTAATTGTTGGCGGCATGAGCGACATGAAGGATAACGCGATTCCCTTTGGAAAAACCGCGAACGAAATTGTTTTTGACGCTGTAAAAGAATATAAATATCCTCTGTGCTTTGATTTTCCTGCCGGCCACATTCAAAAAAACATGGCACTTTACCTTGGTAAAAAAGCAAAATTGCATGTTGAGAAAAACAAGGTCACATTAAATTACTAATGAGATGAATTGCGAAACAAAAGACGGATTAAACATTTATTACGAAGTGCAAGGCAACGTGAACGCGCCTGAAACTTTAGTTTTTTTGAACGGATTAACGCAATCTACATTAGCATGGTTCTTTTGTTTGCCTTTTTTTAAAGATCATTACAAGATCGTTTTGATGGATTTTATTTTCCAGGGAAACAGTGATAAAACGGGCGACCCAAGAAATTTTGATCAGCACGCCGAAGATGTAATTTCGGTCTTGGATCAAGAAAAGATCTCAAAAGTAAGCATCATTGGACTTTCATATGGAAGTTTGGTTGCTCAACATTTGGCAGTAAACTATCCGCAAAAAATAAACAAGCTTATTTTGCTTTCCACCTTTGCACACAAAACGCCAATTTTTGAAGCCATTGAATTGAGTTGGTGGCGCTCGTTAGAAACAGGTGGTTATGGTTTAATGTTTGACACGATGATGCCTTACGTTTTAAGCGAAGATTACTTTAGTAAGCCAATTATCCCAATAGAAATGCTAAAAAAATCGCGCGAAGATCTTAACCAAAACGCGCAAGCCATTTTTAATTTGATGCGTGCTACCAAAGAACGAGATGA
>CAYYUS010000081.1:0-8278 GCA_964474925.1 uncultured Akkermansia sp.
TGTAGCGGAAATCCTTTTTGCGTTTTCCACGCAAAAAGATTGCAGCGAAAAGCGCGACCCCGAGCTAGGACGAAGTTCGAAATGATGCGAGGGGGCACGCCCAAATTCTAAAAATAAAACCTACCTTTGTTTTATGGGCTACTCCTCTTTATTAGAATGCATTACTGATCTTGAAAAACACGGTCATTTAATTCGCATTAAGGAAGAAGTAGATCCCAATTTAGAAATGGCTACCATCCATTTAAAAGTGTTTGAGGCCAAGGGAAAAGCCGTTCTATTCGAAAAAGTAAAAGGCAGTAAATACCAAGCCGTAAGTAATTTATTTGGAACATTGGAGCGCAGCAAATTTATGTTTAGAGATAGATTTGAAGTGATGCAGGAATTGGTGAAGTTGAGAAACGATCCAATGAAAGCGTTAAAAAGTCCGTTCAAATATTTATCTACAGGAATTGCGGGACTAAAAGCTTTACCAAAAAAAGCATCATTTGCTTCAGCAGGATTTAAAGAAATAAAAATTGAAGATCTTCCGTTGATAAAACATTGGCCAAAAGATGGCGGTGCTTTTGTAACGCTTCCGCAAGTGTACAGTGAGGATATTGATAAACCCGGCGTGATGGATTCTAATTTAGGAATGTATCGCATTCAGTTGAGCGGAAATAATTACGAATTAAATAAAGAAGTTGGTTTGCATTATCAATTACACAGGGGGATTGGTGTGCATCAAACAAAAAGTAATAAAGCTGGCAAGCCTTTAAAGGTGAGTATTTTTGTTGGCGGCCCGCCGGCGCATAGTTTAGCAGCCGTAATGCCATTACCTGAAGGAATTAGTGAATTGACATTTGCAGGAGCATTAGGAGGAAGGCGATTTAGATACGCGCATGTAGATGGATTTTGTATTTCGTTGGACGCTGATTTTGTAATTACAGGAGAAGTTCATCCGAATGAAAATAAACCGGAAGGGCCGTTTGGAGATCATTTAGGATATTACAGTTTAACGCACGATTTTCCCTTGATGCGTATTCATAAAGTGTACGCCAAAGAAAATGCTATTTGGCCATTTACGGTTGTTGGTAGGCCTCCGCAAGAGGATACTGCTTTTGGCGCATTGATCCATGAATTAAGTGGAAGTGCCATTCCAAAAGAAATTCCGGGTGTAAAAGAAGTTCACGCCGTTGATGCTGCGGGCGTTCATCCCTTATTATTAGCGGTAGGCAGCGAACGTTATACGCCGTATTTAAAAAGTAAACGTCCGGCTGAACTTTTAACGCAAGCCAATCGAATTTTAGGAACTGGGCAATTAAGTTTAGCAAAATATGTATTTATAAGCGCGGGCGATAATTTAGATTGCCATAACATTGAAAAATTCTTTACGCATATGTTTGAGCGAATTGATCTTCGTCGTGATCTGCATTTTTATACGAAAACAAGCATTGATACCTTGGATTATAGTGGTGATGGTATTAACGAAGGCAGTAAATTAGTTTTGGCAGCGTATGGTGATAAATTACGAACCTTGGCTACATCTGTTCCTTCGTCATTTAAAAACTCAAAACTTATTATGCCGGGTGTGGTGATGATGAGCTTTGATGCTTTTACCGATCATAAAAAAGCAAAACAAGAAATTTCTGAATTATGTAAAGACATTAAAACAATTTCGGAATTGGAAGGCATTGTACAAATTGTATTACACGATGCGTTTGAATTTGGAAAGGATGTATTGAAAGATTATCTCTGGATCACTTACACACGTTCTAATCCATCAAATGATGTATATGGCGTAGATGAACTTATTGAAAATAAACACTGGGGTTGTAATGGACCAATGATCATCGACGCGCGTAAAAAACCGCATCATGCACCTGAATTAATTGTGGATGCGAATGTTTCTAAAAAGGCGGATGAAATTTTAAAGAAGTATTTTTAATTGATAGCCTTGCTAAGAAAGTCGAGATTGATCAATTCCTCAAGCGTATAACGCTTACCATTTACAAAAGCAACGATCCAAGCATCTTTTTGACCTTTTCCAATTGCTTTTTGGCGCAGTACCTCTGCTTTATTAATAGTAGTGAATTGTTGTTGTGTAAAGCGAGTAATACCATCAGGATAGTCATTCACTTCAGCCTTACCAAACTCTTGCAGATTTTTATACTTAAAATTTTGCGGTTTTCGGTAAGCGCCAATTTGTACTTTAAATACCATTCCGCTTGCGCAATACTCACCTGCTAATTGAAGCATTTGTTGATATACAGAAGGATCATTTAAAGACTTACCTTTTATTGGTGAAAGATCAGGAAGATTGCTTGCTGAGCAAGGTTCATTTGAAACAGCAACGGTTGGTGTTACAGCTACAGTTGGTGTTTCGTTAGTTAATTTTGTAACAACTGTATTTGTTGGAGGTACAGTGGTAGTGGTTACAACCGCTTTAGCTGTGTCGTTCTTTGGATAGTACAAATAGAAATCTTTTTTTACTTCCATGAACTTATCCAAGTTAGTAATGTCAACGTCCTCGAGTAAAGGCGCAAAACCTTCTGCACTTACTTTAATACGATACGTTGATCCGGGACTAATGGCAAATAAATATTTACCTGTAACATTGTTTGAATAAAAAGGGCCAACTAATTTTCCATCTTTATTTTTTGTTACTTCAATAACTGCCTCAACAGGTTTGTCATTTCCATATACAACTCCTTTTAAAATAGCACATACAGGTTTATCGCCCAAAATACCGGGCTGTACCGTATAAATATCTTCGCCACCTTTTCCACCTTCGCCTGCAGGACGATTGCTACTAAAATATCCTTTATCTCCTTTTGAATTGATCACATAATAAAGATCGTCTTCAGTAGTATTTAATGGCATTCCCATACTTCTTGGTTCTGTCCATTGATCTTCTTTCATAATAGAGAACATGATATCGTATCCTCCAATACTATTATGGCCTTTTGAACTAAAGAATAAAGTGATACCATCGGGGTGAATAAAAGGAGCATCATCATCAAATTCGGTGTTGATTGCCGATCCTAAATTAATGGCAGGACCCCAATCGCCATTGATCTTTACGCTTGCCCAAATATCACGACCACCTTTACCACCCGGGCGCTCACTTGAAAAATATAATATTTGGCCATCTGATGAAATAGAACAACTACCTTCCCACGCTTGAGAGTTTACATTCTCATTAAGTGGTTCAGGCTTAGAAAAAGTTGTGCCGGTTAAAACACTCATATATATATCTCCATTATTTGTTTCGCTACTTTGAAACATAAAAATATAGCGTCCATCAGGTGATATTGAAATAGCGGCATCGTGCCCGTTTGTATTTATCTCGGCAACCGACTGGGGAACTCCCCATGTAGAATCGGGGCCCATCACCGTTACATAAACGTCTTCGTGATATTCTCCTTCTACTTCGTCGGGCTGGAGTTGAATATTTACTTTACCTCCAACACTCCTTTTACCCTTGTATGTAAATACCATCACCCCTTCATCTGTAGTAATTGCAGGGCCGTATTCATCCTCATCGGTATTAACCGTACTCAGGTTTTTAAAATTAGCGACTATCTTGCCCTCAATAAGATTTTTTGCTGCCTTGCAATTTCTAATTAGATTATCGGCCTCAATAAGGTTCTCCTTGGTTTCTTTAGAAGAATTTTTATTAGTGGCTTTAAATTCTTCAAGTTCAACTATTGCTTTATCGAATTTATAATTCATGTGATAAGCCTTTCCCAAATAAAAGGCTGCATCGGGCGACTTTATTTCTAGTTTGATACCCTCAAATACCTCTACCGCACGCGCCTTTTTCTCTGTAAATTTCAAACAACAAAGTCCAAGCTTAAATTTAAAATCAAAGTCTTTAGGGTACTTGGCGTTCAGTTTATCATACGCATCGTACGCTTTTGCGTAGTCTTTAGCATCAAAAAGCGCCTGCGCATCTTCCACCATAGTGCCTTTGCTTTGCCCGTAAACAGTACATTGTAGGAACACAAGCATCAAGCCGGTTACGTATAATTTAACATTAGTAGTTATGCCCATAAATTAGGTTTAAATATTGCAAATTAAACCCTTAGTGTTCAGCGCCTTAAAAAAAGATATTAAAAGTGGTCTTTTAATAACCCAAAGACCTTGATTTGTTTGTTTTTTAGGGTAAATTAGAGGAATATCCATGGTTCCGGACACTATCCTACATAACCAAGTTTGGCTTTTAACAG
Organism: uncultured Akkermansia sp.; assembly: GCA_964474925.1. Classification (GTDB taxonomy): domain Bacteria; phylum Bacteroidota; class Bacteroidia; order B-17B0; family Aurantibacillaceae; genus Aurantibacillus. The sequence goes on from CAYYUS010000081.1 coordinate 4,209, forward strand.
GCTTGATCGCTTTTTATCTCTTCTTTTTTGGCACCGTTATCTATTTCTTAGTTAAAGAAAAAGGAAGCTTAGACGATTACAATAAAACCGAACCATTTCTGCACATCAATCTTATTAGGATCACTTTATTTTTTGCATCCATAGGCTTGCCGGTTTCTGCACTTTTTAGAATGTTCATTGAGCCGAGCCAACACAAAGATGATCTTTGGGTATTGGCGGCTAATGGTGGATTAACCTTTGCGCTTTTTATTTTTACGTTCATTAAAAAAAACAAATTAACCACGATCAAGAATCTTGTATTAATTGATTACGGACTATTGTGTTTAAGTATTTTGTTTTGTTTGTATCGCACCGATCTAACTTGGTATTATGCTATAGGAACTATCATTCTTTTATCGGTAAGTACATCATTCATAAATTCCATTCGAAATTTCCTTTTCTTCTCGATCATAATAACGGCCGCAAATTTTAGCATTGCGTTTATGGTTAAAACACCTCATTTGCATCCCTACTTATTTTTATTCGCGGTTTGTTGCTTAATGTTTGTGTCGTTGCTTTTATTCATCAAGAACAATCAGCGTTTTTCTTTTTCGGAAACTATTTTAAATACTACTAAAGCCATTGTAATTGTTAGTAATGCTAAAGGGGAGATCATATTTGTAAATAATACATTTAAAGAATCGCTCGGCTATACAGATAGTGAAGTATTAGGAGATGGTTGGTGGAAAGTAAGACGATTGGTGGAAGGGGAAACAGACATCAAGCAAAAACTTGTGAAGGGAACACTTGAGAAAACCTCAAAGGTATTACTTGAAACAAAATCAAAGAATCGCATTTGGATACAGTGGGATAATAACCGATTACCAAATGGAACAACCATTGCTATTGGAACAGACATCACAGAAAAGCAGGAAAAAGAAAGAGAATTCAAGCACATTGTAGAGAACGCGAAAGATATTATTTACACTACCGATCAAAATGGACAATTTACGTATGTGAACGAGATCGCCATTATGGCCACCGGTTATAAGCGTGAGGAATTCTTTAAAAAGAATTTTAAGGATTTTATTCATAAAGATCATTTAAGAAAAGTAATTGAGCACAACACCAATGAACTGAAGCGAAATAATTTTGAGACCTATATTGAATTTCCGGTGATCACAAAAGATGGCCATGAATTATGGTTAGGACAGCAGATCATTTTTAAAATAGATCCTGTAACAAAAAAATTCTCAGGAGCTCAAGCTATTTGCCGTGATATTTCGGAAAGAGTGAAGGCCGAGATAAAATTGAATAGCTATTATGACGATCTAAAAACAAATTACGAATTAAAACAAGATATCTTAAGTGCAAAGACCATTGAGGCCCTCGCCGAAACAGTTTTGAATAATTTGATCCGCATTGCAAAATCAACACAATTCATTACACTTAACTTTATTACCGGAGATAATTTTTTGAAGATATTTTATATTGACGCCTTCAATAAAAAGATAACACATACTGTTCAGCCACTTAATGCAAGCATAAAAGACACCATTGAAAAGATCACGAAGCAAGATTATCATCACTTTACCACTAAAGAAGATATTCTTTTGCTATACATGCTAGATCAACCAAAATTTGCGAAGAGCGGATTGATACACGAGTTTAGAGATAACGATCAGATCATTGGATTTATTGGATTGTACACCGATTTTCATTTTGACTTTGCCACAAGCGATACGCATTATATAAGTGACATAAGTAATTACGTAAAAAGTTATTACATTGAGTTTGAGAAGAACAAGATCATTGAACGCAAGAACAGAGAGATCGAGGCATACTCTACACAGTTGGAGGTAGCCAATGAGAACCTTGAAACGAGAAATAAATTTCAGAAGTTCATTATTCAATCAACTTCATTTGATGATCTAAATAATAATATTCTTAAAGAGCTGATTGGCGACACAGAACATGTTAAAACATTTTCATTCAATTATATCAGTTTAGATAATAAGGAACTAAAATCGTATTTCATCAACAAGAATAACACCTTCACTTTTGAGCGCACCATAAAATTAACTCCACAACTACTTGAGGCCATCCATAGTTGGCAAAGCGGCATTTTATTTGACTGGAGAGAAGAGGATGTTGAAATATATAAAGTGCTGCAAGAACTGCAACAGCCTATAACCAATATCAAATGTACATTGCTAGCTTGCATAAAACCAAAACTCGTTAATAGCGGTTTTGTTGGGGTGTATTCTTTAAAACAAAATATCTATTCTAATTACGATCTTACAACCGTTCAAGAAATAGCCAATGTTTTACAAGTAGCGCTAAATCAGTTTGAGAATAAGCAATTGATAGATCAGAAGAATGATGAGATCGCCGCACAGAACAAGAACTTGGCGATATTAAATGAAGCTCAAAACAAACTCATCAATAATATTAAAGTGGAAGATGTGTTTGAGGATCTATTGGATCTTTTATTCAATAAGCTCAGCAACATTGAACGCGCATCTATCTTAAAATTTGATTTTGATAAAAAGATAGGGCAACTACACCACATTAGCCAAAATCGGAGGGAAATGCGTTACAAGGATCTGCCCTTTGATCAAATATTTATTTTGAACTCTTTTTTAAGCGAAGGCATTTACGATGTAACCGATTACGACCTCAAAGTGAACATGATCGAAGATGAGAAGAAATGGTATTACAGCGGTATTCGATCGGCATATGCGCTTCCTATTTACATTAATAATAAATTGTACGCATCCATTAATTTGTTCTCTACTATTCCCGGCAACTTTAACGAAATAAAAGCAACCGTCAATCAGATCATCTCCTCTACTCAACTGATCATTGACCAATTGATCAATAAAGAGATCATTAACGAGAAGAACAAGAATATTTCGGCTAACATTAATTACGCCAAACGTATTCAAGATGCGTTCTTACCTAATGAAGATGCATTGAGGCGTGTGTTCCCAAAATCGTTTGCTTTACTTTTACAACGTGATGCTTTAGGTGGGGATTTTTATTGGGTAAAAGAATTCAATAGCTATTCGCTGTTAGCTGTAGGTGATTGTACAGGACATGGTGTTTCAGGAGCATTACTTTCGATATTAGCAACTACTTATTTGAATACGATCATTGATAAATGGCAGAATTTTAAGCCGGGGATCATTATGGATCTATTGAGTAATAGCATATACAATTCATTTCACCAAAAAAATACCGATGCCGATGTGAACGATGGTTTGGATATTTCTTTTTGTACCTATAACAAGGCTGACAGAACTTTATTATTCTCGGGAGCTATGCACACCATTTATATTAATCGAAATGGTGAGATCATTGAACATAAAGCCAACCGAAAACCAATTGGAGTTGAGAACAAACATTTAAAAGCAAACTACGATACATTATTCATTCAGTTAGAATTGAACGACAAGATCTATTTACTTTCGGATGGAGTTATTGATCAATTTAGTTCTGTTACCGAAAAACGTTTAGGTAATAAACGTTTCAAGGAAATTCTTTTAGAGCTTGAGGTGGTACCTTTAAAAGAAAGAAAACGTAAAGTTCAAAGCGCTATCAATAACTGGCGTGCTAATGCCAATCAAACGGATGATATTTGTATTGTTTCGTTTGAGGTAGATTAATTTGTTGCGGGTCTTTTAAGCAACAACAAAAGTGCTCCGGTAATGAGCGCATTCATAATGATCAATTCTAATCCTATTTGGTAATCACCAAAAATTGCTTTCGAATTTAAACTCATTATGTAACATACAATTGGTCCGCTCACACAAGCTATAGGCACCCATTTATCGCGCAAATTCACTTTGGTAAATAATCCTATCATAAATAAGGCGAGTAGCGGTCCATACGTATAACTTGCCACAATTAATATTGTATCAATTAGCGCGCTTTTGTTCAATTCTTTAAATACCAGAATAATTAACCACAACACAACAGTAAAGCCAACATGGATCAAGGTTCTGTATCGTGTTTTTTTCTTTTCCGTTAATTTATCGTTTTGATCAATTCCTAAAACATCAATATACGCCGATGTAGTGAGAGTTGTG
>CAYYUS010000082.1:0-8146 GCA_964474925.1 uncultured Akkermansia sp.
AGCGAGAACACAAGGTTTTTGACATTCTCTTTTTTCCCGAACGGAAGCGTATATTCTAAGCTCATTTAACCAATAAGATTACTTTTATTTTTAAACCTTTTGGTTTAATTTCTATTGAACCAAATAAAGATAAGCTTCAAACGTAACTACTATATTGAACCTAAATTTTTAGAGGGTTGGGGAAAATTATTGGAATTCATTTAACCTTTATTGTTTGAGGTATTCGCACTCACGCAATAATTGTTCAGGATATTCTCAAAATTCAATTAAAGGTATTGTTACCGACAGCGCCCAAAGTCCCATACCCTTTTGTTCTTTGGTACTCTTAAATGCCTCTGACAGTAGCCAAGTTAAAGGTAATATATGCGACAGTTCCGGCGCATTTGTTTTTGAGAAGATCAAGCCCGGTACATATTTTATCAAATTTAATTCGGTTGGTTATGCACCCTCCTCAAGCAATACTTTTAGCGTTGATTCTATCTCGCAAATTTCTTTACCTAGAATGCTCTTAAGAGCACAAGGCGTTAACCTAAACGAAGTAGCAGTATCGGTTTACAAACCCGCCATAGAATTTAAAAAAGGAATTGTGATCATGAATGTTGAGAACGACATTTTGGCCAGAGGCAATACAGTATTCGATCTTCTTAAACGTATTCCCGGTGTAATGATAGACGCCCAAAATAATATTACGATTAATGGGGCAGGCGGCGTACGTTTTTTAATTGACGATAGGATGCAACAAATGCCTACGCCGCAAATAATGGATATGTTGGCGGGTATGAGTGCCGATGCAGTTTCAAAAATCGAATTGATAAAAAATCCACCTGCGCGATACGATGCAGCCGGTACGGGCGGACTGATAAATATTGTTACCAAGCGTGCTAAGGTAAATGGTTACAATGGTAATATTGGTTTTGGTGCGAGCATGGGAAAACGATTTCGCGTTGGACCTAATGGTTCGTTCAATTATAAATCTAAGAAACTCAGCTTTTTTAGTAACTTTTCTTACGGTTATTGGAATGGGATCAATAATAATACGCTTGAAAGAAATGTAATTACCAACGGAAATACAGAAACTATCAATACATACGGTAACAGCGAAAGTTTTCAGCGCGTGTTTTCAGGTGGTGGTGGCATTGAATATGATATCACCAAAAAAACACTCATAGGACTTTATGTAAATGGTAACAAAAATAATGATCTTTATGAGAACAACGCCAATACCACCATCGGTAACAGTACTTTTTTTAATTACAACAAAACAAATAATTCTATTAGCGATAAATACAATACCTCTTCCCCGAGTATTAATTTAAGTTTATTGCAAAAAATTGACACAACCGGTGGTGAGATAAAATTGAGGATTGGTTACGATAATTAGACTGAGAATGTCGTGAAAAATATCACGAATCATTTTTACGATGTAAATGATCTGGAGATCGCGCCGGTAAGTAGGTATGATAATACCACTAAACGTACATTCGACATTTACACAGGAAAACTAGATCTGAATAAAACATTTAAGAACAAAATTTCACTCGAAAGTGGCCTAAGCGCAACAATTGAAGATGACTACAATCACAGCAAACTCCAATTCTCAAATCAAAGTACAGGATTTTTTGTTGGCGATACTACATTTTTCCAGATCGGTACATTCAAACAAAATTTGCTTGCAGCCTATTCAACCGTTTCGCGCAACTGGGATAAATTTGGATTCAGCGTAGGTTTGCGTGCCGAACAAACAGATGTGAATATTGATTACACCAGCAATAAATACACTTACAAACGTAATTATATAAGTTTGTTCCCAAGCGGAAGCCTTGATTTTACATTGAATAAGAAAAATTCAATTACCACTGCTTACAGTTATCGCATTCGCCGTCCGCACGCCGGCATGCTTAATCCTATACGACAATTTAATGAGCAATTGAATTACGGCGTTGGTAATCCCGAAATACGGCCGCAATTCTCGCACAACTTTAATCTTGATTATAACTACAACAAATTTATTACCTTAAGCGCGAGCCATGAAGAGACCAAAGATTTCACTTTTTGGTATTCATACACACCCAATTCTTCCCGGGTAACCATCGACACTGTTTCAAATTTGCCACGTTTTACAAATACAAGCCTCAGCATGCAAGCGCAAACACGCATCAAGTGGTATAGTTTTCAAACCTATGCTGTAGTAACACATCAAACATTTGAAGGAAAACTAATTGGCCAGGATGTAAGCTCACAAACCAACCAAGTTTATGTGAACCTGAATCAGGAGTTTTATTTGCCTAAAGATTTCAAGATCCAGGTTTGGGCAGGACGAGGTTCGGCAATTAGACATGGGCCACAAGTATATTTACCCAGAAGCGCCGTACATATTAGCGTAAGTAAATCATTTTTAAAACAAAAACTTAGCCTTACTATTGGCCTTTACGATGTATTGTATAAAGACTATTTTTCGTACACCACAACTTATTCTAATCAGAGTTTCTATCAAAAGGACCGCGCAGATACTCGCCGTGTTCGATTTAATTTGAATTACCGTTTTGGAAAAATGCAGATCCAACAAAGATTAAAGACTGCTAGTGAAGGTGTGAATACCGGAAGATAGACCTAATATGCGTTGCAAGCATACCAATTTCATTAAATGAAAAAGCCTCTCATTTCTGAGAGGCTTTGTACTCGGGACGGGACTTGAACCCGTACGCTCGTGAAAGCACAGGATTTTAAGTCCTGCGTGTCTACCAATTCCACCACCCAAGCGGATTGTACTTTTATAAAGCGATCAGGATAAAATCCTGCTAACCGCTGTGCCTGCGTGTTACCATCCCGATAGCTATCGGGACCACCACCCAAGCATTCTTGGTGTTCGATTAAAAAAAGCCCTTAGGGGGGCTTTTTTTGAGCGAAAGACGGGTCTCGAACCCGCGACCTTAACCTTGGCAAGGTTACGCTCTACCAACTGAGCTACTTTCGCTTTTCCAGTGATCAGGCCGAAGCCCTTTCATTGGGGAGTGCAAATGTAAATAAAATTTAATAACCTCACAAAATTATTATAAGCCAAGTAAGTATATTTAACCACTTGAAAATAAGGCTTTTCATAGGGTTTTTGGGACTATCGGGTCTGCTTCTATTTATGGCTTTTAGCGGCTGTAAAAAGAGTAAAAACATAGCAAATTTAGAGTCTGAAGAGCTTATTACACCTACTCAACAAGCTATTCATAAAAGCGTTTGGGTGGATGCAAACACCGGATTTATTTGCGGCGGCAAAAAAAATGAGAATGGTTTTATATACAAAACCATTGATGCCGGTAAAACATGGGAGTTACTGTTTAATTCGCCCGGTAAATGTTTATACGATATTAATTTTGTGAATGATACCATTGCATACGCTTGCGGAGATGCGCTTCAATTAGTAAGAAGCACTGATAACGGAAATTCTTGGAGCCAAGTAAGTTTTGCGAATATAACACTTGAACATTTTAATTATACACCACTGCGTTGCATTTTTGGAAATTATAATTTACTAATGATCGTGGGTGGCGAAAATTATCATAACGGAAATGCACTTTGGTTTGAGAATAATACGATGCGATGGGTTTGGCATTTTGATCATGAATTTAGAACGGGCATGAATTTTACGCAAGAAAATTTTGTATTGGCCGGGTATGGTAATTCCTATCGCACAACCGATCATGGTTATAAATATACGCCCATGGAATTTGATGGAGATTTTTTTACATCATCTTCTACCATCAATTCGCAAATTAGTTTTGTATGTGGTTATGATGGGGGAATTTACAGAACTGATGATGCGGGAAGTAATTGGAAAACACTTTTAAAACCAAACACCGCCGTTAAAAAACGCATTCATTTCAATGGCATTTGTTTTAATGACGAAAATGTTGGCTGGGTGGTTGGGACTGAAGGTTTAATAATGAGTAGTGAAGATGGGCAAACATTTAAAGAATATTCGTCGATCACAAAAGCAGATCTTCTTTCGGTTGTAAAAGATAAAGTGGGAAGAATGGTGATAAGTTCTTCTAACGGAAAACTTTACCGTATTGCGAACTAAAACGAATACCCAATAGAATATTCAAAAAGATCGGCCTGACCAACATTTGCTTTTATGAAAGCGCCAATACTTAATTGCTTACTTATATTATTCAACGAGTTTCTTTTTTTGAAAGGGTAATACATGATACCAATACGATTTGTGTTGATCGCTTGTAATTTCTCACCAAAACCATTCCATTCTCCTTCTATCTTTTTTTGTTTGATAAAAAATGGGTTATAAAAATAGATTCCTAGCTGCGAAACAAAACCAAATTTACCAAACACAAATTCATGTCCCGCAAAAGCAACCCCTGTGCTTGATCGAACGTGCTGATCGGTTGCATAAACCTCTTGGCTTTTTATATAATCATAAAAACTGGTATAGTACGCTAAGGTTACTCCTGCCTGCCACAAATGAATATTTCCTTTTGGAATAGAATACCAACCCGACAAATGATAACTTGGATATCTTGGTCCACCTATAGCCTTTGTGGTAGAACCAAATTCATGAAAACCAATGCCTGCTTTTATTACAAATGTGTTTTCAGAAGGCCTTGACATTATTTCTACCTTTCTAAACTCTCTCTTCCTTTCAAAACGTAAACCCACATGTCCACAAAAAATATTCATTCCTGCATTGGGCAAAGCGGTATGGCCGTCGGAAGCATGAACAGAAGAAATACCATACGTCAAAGCGAGATCACTGTTTAATCTTTTAGTCCAGAAAATACTAGTAATACTCATATTGGTAAAATGCCTTCCTATATAAAAGTTAGTTGGATTTGAAACAAGGTCAAAAGGTTTATTAAAATACGAAACGCCCAAGCCAAATTTAAAACGCCAATTTTTGTTTGGTTTTTTTCCGCGCCATTCTAATGAAGGAACAATTCCAATATTATATCCTAATTGCGTTGGATTATTATAAGTTCCAAAGAATACCTCAAACCCTTGCTTAGGAAATCGATATAACTGCTGCCAATGATCTTTGCCTTGTGTTTGCCATTGAAAGCCAATAGAATTTAGCAAAGCGTAATTACTTTTTGGGGCATCGGGATAAGCAGGAACCAAATAGCCTATATAAGAATTAAAAGAAAGTTCGAGTTTGTTTTTTGGAATACTATCCTGTGCTGTTAAAGAAAATGAAACGCTACAAAGAATAAAAAATAATCGTTTGATCATTACATTCCTAGGGTCTTTTTGATCTCATTGAGTTTCATCAAAGCCTCAACAGGAGTTAAGGTATTGATATCAGTATTTAAAATATCCTCTTTTATTTTTTGCAGTACAGGATCATTCAATTGGAAAAAACTTAATTGCATTTCTTCGTCACGCAAAGCACCATTATTAGAAGATATTTTTGGCGCTGCTACTTTTTTCATCCCCCCCTCTACTCCATTTGCATTAGCAAGTTCCAACTCCATCTCATGTTCCTTCTCTAATTTTTGAAGGATCACATTGGCACGTTCAATTACTATTCGAGGCATACCGGCCATTTTTGCAACATGTATACCAAAGCTATGTTCGCTTCCGCCCTCTTTTAATTTACGAAGGAAAATGATCTTATTATTTAATTCCTGAACGCTTACGTTAAAGTTCTTGATGCGTGGAAAATAATTTGTCATTTCGTTTAGTTCGTGATAATGCGTGGCGAATAATGTTTTTGCTCTGTTGGTTGGTTGATTGTGAATGTACTCAGCTATACTCCAAGCAATAGAAATTCCATCGTAGGTGCTTGTTCCTCGTCCGATCTCATCTAACAAAACTAAACTGCGATCACTCAAATTATTTAAGATGCTGGCAGTTTCATTCATCTCTACCATAAATGTAGATTCACCTGAAGAAATATTATCCGTAGCGCCAACGCGAGTAAATATCTTATCAACGATGCCAAGCTCGGCTGCTTTTGCCGGAACAAAACTTCCTATCTGCGCCATCAAGGTAATTAAAGCAGTTTGACGCAACAAAGCCGATTTACCACTCATATTTGGGCCGGTGATCATCATCACTTGCTGAGTTTCGTTATCCAAATACACCGAATTACTTACGTATTCTGTTCCTAAGGGTAATTGTTTTTCGATCACAGGATGGCGGCCTTCGGTAATATGGATGGCATGACCATCATTGACGATCGCGCGCACATACGAGTTTTGGTAAGCTAATTCAGCAAAACCAATAAGCACATCCAAACGCGCCAGTAAATTTGAGTTGAGTTGAATGGGTTCAATATAATCGGCCACAAAACGAATTAACTCTTCGTATAATTGTTGTTCCAGCTTCGCGATCTTTTCTTCAGCACCTAATATCTTTTCTTCGTACTCCTTTAGCTCCGGAGTAATATAACGTTCTGCATTGGTCAGCGTTTGTTTGCGCATCCAATCGCTTGGTACTTTATCTTTATGTAAATTGGTGACTTCTAAATAATAACCAAATACATTGTTGTAGGCTACTTTTAATGAGCTAATTCCGGTATTCTCTATCTCCCGCTGTTGGATCTTTAATAAATGATCCTTTCCACTGAACGACAAACCACGCAATTCATCTAACTCTGCATTTATCCCGGCATTTATTACATTCCCTTTTAAAATATTTACTGGAGCTTCTTCGTTTAATTCCTTAGCTAATTTTTCAAACGCCAACAAACAAGGATTTAATTGCTCGCTTATTTTTTTGAGTGAGGTATTTTCCAAACCTTGTGTGCGCTCTTTTATATCGGCAACAATTTGCAAAGAGCGTTTAATGTGAAATAATTCCCGTGGATTTGCTTTACCAACGGCCACTTTGGAAATAAGACGTTCCATATCGCCAATGTCCTTTAGCAAACCGATCAACTCTAAACGTTGCACATCATTCTTCACAAAATAATCTACAACATCCAAGCGCTCATTAATAGCCGCCGTATTTTTTAATGGCAAGGCCAACCACCGCTTCAATAAACGCGAACCCATAGGCGTATGCGTTTCATCGATCACATCTACCAAACATTTTCCGTTCTCGTGATTAGAAGCATAGATCTCTAAATTACGAATGGTGAATTTATCCATCCACACATACTCATCTTCATCAATTCGGCTTACCTGTGTAATATGTTTTAAGCGATCGTGTTTTGTTTCATTTAAATAATGTAACAAAGCACCGCAACTTGCAATAGCGGTATTCATTCCCTCTATACCAAATCCTTTAAGAGAAGTAGTTTCAAATTGTTTAATAAGTGAATCAAAACCAAAATCATATTTAAAGGCCCAATCATCCAAGCCAAACGAATAAAATTTATCTCCTAACAGATCATTTAAATTATTACGCTTATTTTTTTCAAACAACACCTCATTGGGCTTGAAATTTTGAATGAGTTTTTCTATGTAGGTTAAACTTCCTTCGGCAATTAAAAACAAACCGGTTGAAACATCTAAAAAAGAAACGCCCGCTTTTTCATTTTCGAAATGAATAGCAGCTAAAAAATTATTTTGTTGATGATCTAATATCTTATCATTAAAACTTACTCCGGGAGTTACTAGTTCGGTAATACCTCGTTTTACAATTCCCTTTACCATTTTTGGATCTTCCAATTGATCGCAAATAGCAACACGGTATCCTGCGCGAACTAATTTTGGTAAATACGAATCTAATGAGTGATGTGGAAAACCGGCGAGTTCAATATAAGTGCCCGAACCATTAGCGCGTTTGGTTTGAACGATGCCTAAGATCTTTGCAGCTTTAATAGCATCTTCTCCAAATGTTTCGTAAAAATCTCCAACCCTAAACAACAAAATGGCATCAGGATATTTTGCCTTGATGCTATTGTACTGCTTCATTAACGGAGTTTCTTTATCTGCACTTTTCGCCATAGGGATATCTAATTTACAGGAAATCCCTTAGATAGACCCAAATAAATTATAAACAAAAAACCCGATCTTTTTAAGACCGGGTTCTCCTATGAATTTTACTCGAAATGCAATATTTGGATCGAAAAGTTTAGTTTCGAGGCATGCGAAGGCTAATAAAATTAGGAGTTTACTAAGGTAAATGACTGATTTTTTAGACAAGCATAACGATGAAAATGATCCCGATAGCTATCGGAATTTCGGCCAAACATTAT
>CAYYUS010000083.1:0-8110 GCA_964474925.1 uncultured Akkermansia sp.
CTCACTTCCAAAAGCATTTGGGGCACCTATCAATTCTCTTACATTGTCATTATCCGTATCAACGTAATACGTACACGGAAAGTTATTGAATTTTAATTGCGTTGTACTAGCCTTGTTTGGATAATTTGGGAAAAGTTTAGTTGTATCGGTAATAATAGCATTCGCAATTGTTCCATCGTTTTGACAATACTCTATGGTGTTACACGAAATATCGCCAATGATCAGATCTTGATCACCATCGCCATCTCTATCAATGCACATTAATGCTGCGCCTGCGTGAAGTATCCTATTTTGATTTGCGGCAACAATACTATCATACGCTGGGCGGTTAGGGCACTGCGCCAGATCTACCTGACAAGAACTCTCACTTATTTTTCCCCAACAGCCATCTACCAGATCAAAACGCAAACTGTCTAATGGCAAACCTTCTTCTACCCTTACATTTTTATGATACTCAACAAAAATTCCGGTAGCGCTGAACGTAAGAATATCGGTATCACCATCGTTGTCAATATCTACAATTCCGGGCAAGCCAACTGGGCCCGAATAAATATTTGAAACAGAAGGTGCGCCTGTAGGATTATAATCGCTATAAAGAATAGAATACATCATTTGAAATTGCAAACCGGTTGATGCATTGCCAATATTTTTCCAAACTTGGATGCCACCTGTAACCGAAACAAAAAGATCAGCTTTACTATCTCCATTATAATCGTGCATTAAAGCCCAATTATAAATGTGCGGAAATTTTATAGTAAGATCAGGACGGTATTTATATTTTGTTTGACCCGGATTGCCTACATTCTCGAAACACTTAAAGGCACCTAAAGATGAGTTGTTGAGTTTATCATAAATAACCAGATCATTTTTTCCATCGTAATTGATATCGCAATTTGAGAACGTAGCCGCATTTATACCCCCTGCCCACGGCAATTTTTGGCAGTAATTATTCTCACGAACCGAAATAGTATCAATACCAACCATTAATTGGGCCTTACCACTTAAGTGGGCTAACAGTACCAGTGACAAAAAAAGTGTTCTCATCTATACAAATTTAGCTAAAATTGGGTTAGGTATCACTACATTTATGCATTGCGTAGCTAAAAGTTTGGTAAAGAACATTAAATATCTCTATTGCCTCATCTTCCTTGCATTTTTGTTTGGGAAGATCGGTGCTTCGCATATCATTGGCGGCGAATTGATCTATGATCAAATTGCACCGGGCGTTTACAAGATCACATTAAAGGTTTTTAGAGATTGTGGTCCTAATAGTATGGTGGGATTTGATGGTACCGGTACCAATCCTCCTGCTACCATCAATGTTTTTGATATAGGCGGAAATCAGGTTTTACAATTAGATGCAGGAACTCCTACCATAACGCTGGTTGCCGGAAGTATCAATAGCGCTTGTGTTTTCATCAATCATCCTTGTGTTGAACAAGGTATATACATTGTTACAGCTACATTATCTCCTATAGCTGGAGGATATACTTTAGTGCATCAACGTTGTTGCAGAAATACAGGCATACTTAATATAACTACCGGTTTAGGTTCGTCGTTCACGGCATTTATTCCGGGGCCCGAATTAGCGAGCAGCAATAGCTCACCACGTTTTACAAATTTTCCTCCTATTGATATTTGTAATAATTTGGATCTTGTATTTGATCATTCGGCTACTGATGCCGATGGCGACACTTTGATCTATTATTTTTGTAAACCTTTTGATGGTTTGGAAGGTTGCTGTGCAGTAGTTGCTCCAAATTTTGTGAATCCATGTAATACTTCTGTTATGTGTCCTTCTGTTGCATTGCCTCCACCCTATCCTGATGTAACTTACACGGGAGGTTTTGACGAAAACTATCCAGTACCTTCTAATCCTTCACTTACCATTAATTCAAACACAGGACTTTTAATAGGAAAACCAAATCTGCAAGGATTATACGCTGTTGGCGTTTGTGTAGAAGAGTGGCGAAATGGAAATTTACTAAGTAAACATTACCGCGATTTTCAATTCGCTGTTAAAGCATGTACTGTTTCGGTTGCTGCGGCAATTGCCGATCAAAGTCAAAAATGCCAAGGACAAACTATTACGTTCACCAATACTAGTGTTAACCAATCAAACAATCCAAATTACTTTTGGGATTTTGGAGATCCGAATTTAACCAACGATACATCCATCGTTAAAAATCCGAGTTATACCTATCAAGATACCGGAACGTATTTGGTTACTTTAATTGTAAATAAAGGTGGGCTTTGTAACGATACCCTTAAAAAACTCATTTATGTTTATCCACCGCTCAATATCAATTTTACAAAGCCAACAGTGCATTGTTTAAAATCCAGTTCGGTAAATTTTTCGGCTGCCGGAACTTTTCTTCCTAATAAATGTACTTATCATTGGGGGTTTCCTTCCGCTAGTCCTGCTACATCTACTCTTCAAAGCCCAACCGGAATTCAATTTACAAGTGCCGGTTTGTTTTCGGTGACCTTGATAATAAAACAATTTGCTTGTGAAGATACGTGTATTGATTCGATAAGAATACTAAATAGGCCTGTTGCCAAGATCAATAATTTTCCAACGCAATTATGTGATCCCGGACAAATATCGTTCAGTAATGGAAGTATAAGTGAATATGCATCCAACTATTTTTGGCAAATGAGTGATGGCGGATCTTATTTTGCCTATGAACCAACCCATACATTTTCTCCGGCCGGAAATTATAACGTTGTGCTTACCATGATACGAACAGGTGTTTGCCCCGACACAAGCATCGCTGTTTTTTCGAGCATAACTATAAATCCATTACCAAGTCCCGGATTTATTGCAACGCCAAGCGTAACCAGTATTTTTGAACCCGAGATCCTTGTACAAAATACATCTGATGCAGGTGTTACAAATTGGAATTACAATTTTGACGACGGCACCTCCGCAACTTATTCGAGTGCTTTTCACACCTACATTGCACCGGGTAAATATAAGATCACACAAACGGTTACAAATTCCTTTAGCTGCGTTGCATCCACGCAGAGAGAAATTACCATTACGCCCGAATTTAGATTTTGGGCGCCGAATGCGTTTAGTCCCGACGAAAATAATTTGAACGAAACATTTACACCTATAAGTATTGGTGTTACAAATTATAAATTCATGATCTTTGATCAGTGGGGACATTTATTATTTGAAACCACTGAACCAAATACAGGTTGGGATGGAAAAGTAAAAGGAATTATGAGCCAGCAGGATATTTATGTTTGGAAAGCGCAATTTATAAATGATGTGAGTGAGAAGAAAGAAGCAAGAGTTGGGAGCTTTATACTCGTGAATGATTCCGGCGAATTTTAGCTATTTCCTTTATAAAATTGACCATTTTCTAAGTTAATTTATCAAAAACCCAAGGTTTTAATGTTTTACGGAATATTCACAAAAATTTTCGCTATTTTTATTGGTTAAGAGTGCTTAAAAAATTCAAATATTTTTTAGTGGTTTTGTCTTTAGTGACAAGTTCAACTTTTTATGCAACTCATATTGTTGGAGGCGAATTGTATTACGACTTTATTGGAGGCAGCTCTTATAAAGTTACATTAAAACTTTATCGCGACTGTTTTAACGGGCAAGCCCCTTTTGATGGACAAAGTGGCGGTTCGCCTGCTTTACTTCATGTGTTCAACGCTGCAGGGAATCTTGTTCAACAAATTGATCTGGGAGCTCCCATTGTTACCAATGTTCCTCCAAGCATTAATAATCCGTGCATTCAAACACCGGGTGGAATTTGTGTTGAAGAAGGAAAATATGAAGTTACTATTTCTCTTTCGCCATTAGCTGGCGGTTATAAATTAGTGTATCAACGGTGTTGCCGCAACAATACTATACTAAATTTGATCAACTCCGGCGATCAGGGCGCTTCTTATCAAGCATTTATTCCAGGGCCCGAACTGGCCCTTGTAAATAGCTCTCCTCGTTACAATAATTTTCCACAAATATTTATTTGTAATGGTTTAAATATTACGTTCGATCATAAAGCAACTGATCCCGATGGAGATGTTTTGCTTTACTCACTCTGTTCGCCTTATAATGGTTTGGATCCCTGTTGCCCGATCATTACCAATCCGGCTTTTGCGCCAAACTCTGGGCCTTCTTGTATTTCACCGCCGCCCATTTGTCCAACTGCAGCCATTGCACCTCCCTATTCCTTTGTAAATTTTGTGGCGCCTTATGATGGAAGTTATCCAATTGCCTCTAACCCTTCTTTAGCTATTAATTCAAGTTCAGGATTACTAAATGGTAAACCAACCATCAATGGGCAATGGGTAGTTGGCATATGCGTTGAAGAATGGAGAAATGGAAATTTATTGAGTAAGCATTATCGCGATTTTCAATTCAATGTGGTAACGTGCAGTGTAACTGTTGTAAGTGCTGTTCAAGATCAACCTTCAAAATGCCAAGGCGACACAATTAGTTTTGTGAATAATAGTTTTGGTGCCAGTACATTTCATTGGGATTTTGGCATCAATGAAATAATAACCGATACTTCCAATCTTGCTAATCCAACTTACGTTTACCCTGATACAGGCATTTATAATGTAACGCTCATTGCCAATCCGGGTAAGCCATGCGCCGATACAATCAAAAAACCATTTTATATTTATCCTAGGCTCGAGATCGGCTATGTTCCGCAAGGTGTGCAATGCGTAAAAAAGAATAATTTTAATTTTAGTGTGTTTGGAAGTTATATTAACTCGGCAACATTCAGTTGGGATTTTGGCGCCGCTGCCACCCCAAATTCTTCTACAGAAAAAGACCCAACAAATATTGTATTTACGCAACCAGGAAAATATTTTGTGAAAGTGGTTGGCAAACAATATACCTGCGTTGATTCATTTATTGATTCGGTTCGCGTATTAGCAAGACCAAGTGCCATTATTAATAATTTTCCCACTGCCCTTTGTGATCCCGGAAAAATCTCTTTCAGTAATGGCAGCGTAAGTGAATATTTTGGCGGATACTTTTGGGAATTTAGTGATTCGACTTTTAGTTACGAATATCAACCCACCAAAACATTTTCTCCCATAGGAATTTACAGTGCGTCACTTACTATGACGAGAGGAGCACCTTGCCCCGATACAAGTAAAACAAGTATCAATACTATTAGCATTAATCCTGTTCCAACAGCGTATTTTATTGCCACACCAACGGTAGCAAGTATCTTTGAGCCCATCATCTTCTTTGAAAATGCATCCACTACCGACGCAGTAAAATTCAATTACGATCTTGGCGATGGAGAATTTTCCGATTTTATGAACGAACAACATGTATATCCATCTCCGGGAACTTATACCGTTATACAAACAGTTTATAATAAATTTGGTTGTGTAGATAAAGCATGGGGCATTATTAAAATAGAACCCGAGTTTCGCTTTTTTATTCCAAATACATTTACGCCGGATGAAAATAATTTGAATGAACTATTTAGACCTGTAACCATTGGTGTAAGCGAATTTACGTTTGATATTTTTGATCGTTGGGGTCATAAAGTATATACGAGCAATGATCTTGAAAAAGGTTGGGATGGTACTTTAAAAGGTGAAATGTGTAAACAAGATGTTTATGTTTGGAAGATCAGCTTCCTTAACGAAGTAAGCCGAAAATTTGAGGTAAAAACGGGCCATGTGTTGCTGCTCAACGATTCCGGCGAGTTTTAGAAAGGCGAACCTTCTCTTATAAAGCCCTATTCCAAATTGTTAAAACCACTGGTTTTTAACATTTTACGGAAAATTCACAAAAAATTTCGCTATTTTTATTGGTTAAGAATGCTAAAAAACTTCAGATATTTTTTAGTGGCTTTGGCGTTGCTGATCTGCGCCGAATCTCACGCTACCCATATTGTAGGTGGCGAATTGTATTATGATTTTTTAGGCGCCAACAAATATCGTATCACACTCAAACTTTACCGCGATTGTTTAAATGGTCAGCCCAATTTTGGAGGCTTAGGCGAAGGTGATGCAATTTTAAATGTTACCAATTATAATAAAGATGTGATCTTCCAATTTATTTTGGGTGTACCCGTTGTTTCAAAAGTTCCGGCCAGTACAAATAATCCTTGCATGCAATCGCCTAATGGTGTTTGCGTAGAAGAAGGTGTGTACACAAAAACAGTTACGCTTCCTCCATTAACCGGCGGTTATTTTTTGATCTACGAAACCTGTTGCCGTAATGGAAGCGTTTTAAATTTGATATCGCCAAGCGGACAAGGATCTACCTACAGATCATATATCCCGGGGCCCGAAAAAGCACCATTTAATAGTTCGCCACATTTTAATACTTATCCTTCACTTTACGTTTGCCAAGGTAAACCCATTAATTTTAGTCACACCGCATTTGATCCCGAAGGAGATTCATTAGCATATTCACTGATTTCGGCTTACAATGGTTTGAATACAGATTCGTTGGTACAATATAAATCACCTTTTAGTGGTGCTTACCCAATGACATCAAATCCGGCATTAAACATCAATCCTGCCAGTGGACAAATTACCGGGCTTCCAACCATGATAGGACAATTTGTGGTTTGTATTCAAGTAAGAGAATATCGCAACGGAAAATTATTAAGTAGGCATTACCGCGATTTTCAATACAATGTGATCTCGTGTAATATTTTGGTAGATGCGGGTTTTGCCGATCAACCATCCAAATGTATGGGCACCAGCATGACTTTTCAAAATCAGAGTTATAGTAATTTTGGAATGACACACCATTGGAATTTTGGTGTTCCAACTTTAAGCAACGATACCTCCAATGTTTTAAGTCCAACTTATTTGTTTCAGGATTCAGGAAAGTATTTGGTAACCTTAATTGTAAATAAGGGATTGCCTTGCGCCGATAGTATCAAGAAATTTGTTTACGTGTATCCACAATTTAAACCGCAATTTATTGTTCCTCCAAATCCATCGTGTTTAAAAACAAATACGCTCACGTATAATATCACCGGAACAATGCAACCCACGGCAACATTTACTTCGTATTTTGGAAGTGGTGCCAATCCAAGTGTATCTAATTTGAAAACAAATAATGTAGTGTACAATACGCCCGGTGTATATCCCATAAAAATTTACGGGAAGCAATTTATGTGTACCGATTCGTTGATAGATAGCATGGTTATTATTGGCCGACCAACTGCGCAAGTAGATAATTTACCTGCCACAGTTTGTGATCCGGGATCGTTGAAATTTTTAAATTCAAGTACAAGTGAATATCCGTGTAATTATGTTTGGACGGTTAGTAATGGACAAACGTATTACGAATCACAACCAACACATACGTTCTCGCCTCCGGGAACACATTCGGTTTTACTTACCATTTTTAGAGGCGGTGCTTGCCCCGATACCATTTTATCGCCGGTGTACGAAGTAACGGTTTTCCCAAGCCCGAAGGCTGATTTTGTGGCAACGCCAAGTATCACTAGTATTTTTGATCCCGAAATTTCGTTTGAGAGTTCGTCCGTTGGAGGTATTGTGTATATGAATTATGATTGTGGTGATGGTACACTTTCGCCTTACCTAAATGATAAGCATACATATTTGCATCCGGGAGTTTACAAAGTGAGCCAAACCGTAATAAATGATTACGATTGCCAAGACGTTACTTTTAGAGATGTAATTATTGAAGCAGAGTTTCGTTTTTGGGTGCCCAATGCATTTACACCAAGCCAAGATGGATTGAATGATGTATTTAAACCACTCACCATTGGCGTTACCGATTATAAGATGGATATTTTTAGCCGCAACGGACAAAAACTATTTACAACCTACAGCCTTAACACAGGTTGGGATGGATTTTACAAAGGCGAACCTTGCAAACAAGACACCTATATTTGGAAAGCAAGTTATACCAACGAGGTTACAAAAAAACGCGTAACTGAAACAGGGCATGTGACTTTATTTAATCAGCAATAAATTTTTACAAAAAAATCGAATTTATGAATACCGAAAGAGGTGACAAAATGATCCTTATCTGCCTACAGTGGCAGGTTGGGGTGATAAAATCACCCCTATAGGGTAGTTAGGTTCAATAGGGCGGGACAATTCCGTAAGACAAAAAAGCATGCTGACAATT
>CAYYUS010000084.1:0-3963 GCA_964474925.1 uncultured Akkermansia sp.
CCAATTCAGCGAAAAAGATAAAGAGCATAAACAATTAAATGAAATGGTAGAGAACCAAAAATTAGTTGTTTGTCCACTTGCTTATATACGCGGAAGAAGTTTAAGTAATGTTTTCTTCATTGTGGATGAAGCGCAAAATTTAACACCACACGAGGTAAAAACCATTATTACGCGCGCAGGTGAAAACACAAAAATTATCTTCACAGGCGATATTTATCAAATAGATACGCCATACTTGGATACACAAAGTAATGGCTTAAGTTATTTGATAGACAAGGTAAAAGGCCAGCCTCTTTACGCCCATATTACCCTTGAAAAGGGCGAGCGGAGTGAATTAGCTAATTTGGCCAACGACCTCCTATAGTAAAAGAACCGTCCTAAAAAAACATGCTTTTAGGATTGGTTCTTACCCTTTTTGGACTATATTTGTTTTACTAATTTTAAATTTAAAAAGATGAAAAAACTTTTACTTTCTGTATTTACTTTAAGTTGTTTTGCGGGCTTTAGCCAATGGGTTTATACCGGCAACAATACCTCTAACGATGTTATTGCTGCTTTTGGAAGCGCATTTTCCAGCGATGGCTTGATAAGCGGAACAAATGGTTTGTACTCTACGCCAGATAATGGTGCAACATGGGCTAATAGCAACACAGGAGTTCCAAGTGCCGGTTTGATATTTGGTACTTTAAACTCAGGTTCGCTTTACGCTTTTAAAAGCAATTCGGTTTATGTTTCTACAACCGGTAATAATTGGAGCATGCAGCCAAGCACAATGTCATCGTCGTTAACTATTAAATCAATGACATCTTTGAATGGAACTGTTATTGCTGCGGCAAGTCCTAACAGCCCTGCCAGTTTTAAAATATTTCATTTTGTTGGAGGAACATGGGCCTTAAAATCGTCTCCTACAAATGCAATGTACGTTACCTGTATTCGTAATCTTGGTGGAACATTATTTGCGGGAACAACTGCATCAAACATTATTAAATCGACCGACGCAGGAATGACCTGGACAACAAGTTCAACCGGTGCGCCAACACAAAATTGTCATAAATACAATAATTGTTTGGCTAGTTCAGGAAACACCATGTACTGCGGCACCATTGGCGGAAGAATTGTAAGATCAACTAATAGCGGAACCAACTGGGCAAGTGTATATAACATTGGAGATGATAATGGTTTTTATGGTATCAATGATTTTTATGTGTACAATACCAATACAATTTTTGCCGCAACCGATTCGGGTTTTGTGTACACAACAAATGGTGGTAATAGCTGGACACGTTACAATGTAGGTTTGAACTTTGGGAATTTTGAGAATTTAATGAAGCGCGTTACTGTAAGTGGTGCTTATATTATTGCGGGAGTAAATACCTCCGGCGGTGCTCGTATAGTTCGTATGCCGTTAAGTTCAATTGGTTTAACTGCGGGTGTTAATGAATTAGCTGCAGGTAAACTTGAAAATAAAGTTTATCCAAATCCAACTTCAGGTAATGTAACTGTTGAAGTGAGTGATCTTACCTTTGACGATAATTGCGTTGTGAAATTATACGATGCCATGGGACGTGAAGTTGCCACAACTATTATGAATGGTGGAAAAGCAGAACTGAGCCTTGAGAATTACAGCAAAGGTTTATATTCGTTCACTGTATCAAATAAAAATACTATTGCGAGTAGAGGGAAATTAGTGGTGAACTAATTTCATCTATAAATAGAAATAAAAAAACCAGAACAAATGTTCTGGTTTTTTATTGTTATAATTTTTTTGATTAATCTACAATATCAATTTTCTTAAAGAACATTCCATCGCCTTTCATAACAATAAGAACGGCCATGGCAGTTTCTTTAACGAGGTTGTGAGGGAAAGAGAATTTTACTTCGTCGTTCTCTACTATCTTTTTTTGAAAAATGATCTCGCGAGTTCCTCTTTCAAGATCTTGGAATGTGATGCGTAATAATTCAGGATAGCTTTTATCACCAATCACATTAAACTCTTTTGTGAGTAATTCTGCTCTGGTGCATTTAATAGCTTCATCCTTATTTAAAGGTGATCCAAGAGCCGGTGCTTTTAAAGTATCACCTGAACTCACTTTTTTTGTTGCAGGATTTTCTCCGGCATGCGCCACCGAAAAACACAACAAGAAGCAAACACTGAAGATCAGTTTGAACGACATATGTATATGCTTTGAATTTTGCATTAGGTAGTTTGTGATGAGCTAATTTAAACAAAAATTTAAATGTTCTTTAGTTACTTAGTATAAATTTATGCAATGGGCCATTTGGCTTAGTGAATGGGAAACTGCCAAGTTTAAGTAGATGCAATTTTTACTCTCTAAATCAGCAACTTATAAAAAAACTAATTATTGCCTGAATAGCTTTGGGCTGAGCCAATGGAAGTAGAAGAAGGCCCGTTTGAAAGGTAAACGATCTGTTTTTTCATACGGTGGTTCATTTCTAAATGCGCAGCTAAAACTAATTGAGAGTAATTTTGAGAGGCCGATTTGAAATGGCGGGTCTCAGCTTTCCAAAGATTATAGATCAAATTCATATCTCCGCTTGTGGGATTAAATGTTTTTAAAGCCAACTTTACATTGCCTGAACCTGCGTGATACGAATGCATTACTAATAACCGGAACCAAAGATCTGTTTCGTTGTAATTTTTTATTCCTAATGTATCCAACATTTCTCGTGTTTTTGGGATACACACTTTTTTAAGAAGGCTACTTGCTGCATAAGCCGAACGCTCAAAATCAGAACGCTCATCCATGTGGCGATTTACTTTTAAACCAAACAAACGCGCTACATCTTTCATCAATTGAAAAGGACCATAAGCGCCCGCATTAGATTTTTGTAATTTGTTTGGGCTTTCTATCAATAAAATAGATTGCGCATACCAAGGATCAACACCATTATCAATAAAACAATTGATCCCTTTTTCGAATTGAATAAATGCTCTATCAAAATCGTAGAAGAATTTTTTTCCGGTAGTTAAAAGAATACGGTGTGTTGAATCTAATCCTAATGCAGTTCGCACGCTATCCTTAAAACATGTTTTTTGTTCGTCGGGCAAACTACTCCACTCTTTGTTATGAATGCGTTTAAGTTCGTTACGATAAGTAGCCACATTAATAATGCACGTATCTTGATGTAAATTCATGATGTTGCGCCAAAATTTTACTTGGGCAATTGTATCGCATTTAAAATCGTAGATCTGTTTATCGAATACATAATTGTGACTCACTTTACTTAACGGGTCACAAACTCCTATTACACACGAACATAGAGATGGGCCGTTTTCGTCCTTAATGATCTTTACGGGAACTTTTTCAATTGGCTTCTCTTTTTTAGGCAAAATAGTGGTATCAAAAGCCATGATCAGGGCCAGTGTAAATATTGCCAATATGATAGATAACTGTTTCAGGACTCTTAAGTTAACACTTTTATCCCAACAATACAAATGTCATCTGTTTGAACTAATGCACCCCTCCATGTTAAAAAGGTTTGCTCTAATAATTTGGCTTGCAGGCTCATATCCTGAGCATGGTTAGCTAATAGAAGCTCATCGAGCTGTTTATACCTGAATTTCTTGCCTTTTGGGCCTCCAAACTGGTCGGCATAGCCATCGGTATATAAGTAAATGGCATCCCCTTTTTGAAGCTTGAATTGGTTAGACGTGAATGCTTTTTCTTCGCCGTGATAATTTCCTACGGGCATTTTATCGCCTTTTATTTCTTGCAGGGCATTATCGCGAACGATGACGGCATTATTATTTGCGCCCGCAAATTCGAGTGTGTTAGTGCTTTTATCCCACACACACAAACCAATATCCATTCCATCGTTCTGACTCACATTTTCTTTACTAAGTGCTAATATTATTTTTGTTCGCAAGCGATCCAAGATCTCAGATGCTTTATGAATTTTATTTTCGATCACAATTTCGTTGAGTAAACTATTACCGAGCAT
>CAYYUS010000084.1:3973-5222 GCA_964474925.1 uncultured Akkermansia sp.
ACTCCATGGCCTGTGCAATCGGCTGCGGCCCAAATACTTTTATTGTTAGGGGTTTCGTAAGCCCAATAAAAATCGCCGCTTACAATATCTTTTGGTTTAAAAAGTACAAAATGTTGTAGCGATATTTTTTGCCAAACACTATCATTAGTGAGTACAGCATTTTGAATGCGGTTAGCATACGTAATACTGTCGATGATCTCTTTTTGTTTTTCTTCTATTAATTCTTTTTGAAGTGAGATCTCGCCGTGTTGTTGTTCTACAATGTCTTTTTGTTTTTCAATGATCTCTTTTTGTTTTTTGGTGATCTTGTAGCGATTGTAGAATAAGATCCCGCCGCTTAATACAAGAGCAAGTCCTATGATCAAGAAGATCTTTTGTTGCTCATCCCTGTCTATTTGTGCATTTTGGCTAAGGATGGTTAACTCTTGTATTTGCTTTTGACTGCTATTAATGATGCTATCCGAAATAGCTTTCCCTGCTCTATCAAAGTCCGATAACTCCGACTTTATGTTTTGGTTAAGAACTAATTCAGAGTATTTCTTTTGCGCCTTATAAGCATTTTTATAATCCTTTAGGCCTTCATAAACTTCGGCCTTTGCCCAATATAAATTCTTTGAATAGTTATCGTAATTGCTTGTATCTACATATTTTTCGGCCTT
Organism: uncultured Akkermansia sp.; assembly: GCA_964474925.1. Lineage (GTDB taxonomy): Bacteria > Bacteroidota > Bacteroidia > B-17B0 > Aurantibacillaceae > Aurantibacillus. The sequence continues at coordinate 4,633 of CAYYUS010000084.1, forward strand.
AAGTAAATATTCGATCGCTTTTTTTGGTTCCTTTTTAAGTATAAAGTACGCCGCCATCGAATTATAAGCATCTATGATCTCTCCATGTGAACAAAACTTCAATTTCAAATTCAAGGCAAGCGTGTAATATTTGTATACTGTATCTAGTTCTTTTGCCTGTGTGGCAATAAGAGCTAAGTTATTATAAGCATAGGCCATACTTAAACTATCCTTTGCTTTCATCCAGGTAGCTAAGGAATTTTTAAAATATAATTTAGCCAAGAAGTAGTTTTTTTCTTCAGCGGCACAAACCCCAAGATTGTTATAAAGGCTAGTTTTTGTTTCAACATCTAAAACATTGAACTTTTCTGCTGTACTTAATCCTTTCTTAAAATAAAAAGTTGCTTCAGGTAACTTTGAGGTTGTATAGTACAGATACCCAATATTGGTGTACGCTGTTATCAACGATAAGTAATTGGTTGATTTCTCGAGATATTTAATTGCTATTAAATAATTTTGTAAGGAAGTAGAGCCTTGATCTATAGAACGATAATAATCTCCTAAAACCCTGTAACCAACGCCCTTCCAATCATCTCGCTTACTCCGATCGC
>CAYYUS010000084.1:5232-8023 GCA_964474925.1 uncultured Akkermansia sp.
CTCTGGTAAAATAATAGCAACGCAATATTGGCATTGTAAACGCTCGAATCTTCTTTGGCGCTCTTAAGGATGCTTAGTAAACTATCTTCTTTGCTCCTCTGTGAATAAACATCAAAGCAAAGACCAACTAGGATTATTGTTAACCACTTTATTTTTTTCATCCAAATATCAAACCAAACACTTCTTCCATTTTGGAAGCAGCTACAATTTCAATAGTAAATGCTTTTTTGTAGGCCTTTTAAATTATGTGAGCTAATAACGATCTTTTTGAAGTAACTATTTACGGCTGCCAAATAAGCGAAGCAGATACAAGAAGATATTAATGAAATCCAGATAAAGGGTTAATGCCCCCATGATAGAGAGCTTCTTAAACATTACAGAGCCATCGCTTTCAGTGCTCATATTTTTGATCTTCTGAACATCGTAAGCTGTTAACCCCGTAAAAATGATCACGCCTAAAATGCTGCAAACATAACTCATGGTATCGCTTCGCATGAACAAATTGATAAGGGATGCTATAACTATCCCTATCAAACCAATAAAAAGTAAGCTCCCTAATTTTGTAAGGTCTGTTTTTGTGGTATAACCGGCAATGGCCATAATGGCAAAAAGGGCCACCGAGCTTAAAAAGACATTGAAAATTGAACCAAGTTCATAGATCATGAAAATAAAGCTCAAGCTTATGCCGTTAATAGTGGCGTATGCAATAAATGCAGCAATGAGCGCGGAATATGATAACTTATTAAATGCAAACGACATCAATAAAACAAATCCAATTGGAGCCAACATTACAACCCAAGCGAATACAGATAGTTTAACGCCCACTTCCGTTTCGGTAAATAGCAAAAGACTTAATGAAGGAATAAAATAGAACATCAAAGAGGCGATGGTAGTTACAGTTAAAGCTAAGGTCATCCATAAAAATACTGAACGCAACAAAGTATTGGTGCCAGCTACAGTGCTATAATCTAATTTGTCGATGTTGGTGTTTCTTGTGTTTTCCATAATTTTACTTTTTGAATAACAAATATAGTAAAAAAAATTATGGGGGTATTTATCCGAATATCAAACCAAATACCTCTTCAATTTTAGAAGCGGCTACAATTTCAATTGTAAATGATTTTTTTTGTAGTCCTTTTAAATTATGAGAGCTAATGATGATCTTTTTGAATCCCAATTTTTCGGCTTCACTAACGCGTTGTTCGATCTTATTTACAGGACGTATCTCTCCGGTTAAGCCAACTTCGCCACTAAAGCAAATGGATTGAGGAATTGGAATATCTTCGCTACTGCTTAATACAGCGCAAACTAAAGCCAGATCAATTCCGGGATCTTCTACGCGAATACCACCGGCGATATTGATGAACACATCTTTTATTCCTAATTTAAAACCGCAGCGTTTTTCAAGAACAGCTAGTAGCATTGATAATCTTCGCAGATCAAAACCCGTTGAACTTCTTTGAGGAGTTCCGTATGCTGCACTGCTTACCAAAGCTTGTGTTTCAATTAACATAGGACGATTACCTTCTAAAGTTGCAGCAATGGCAACACCGCTAGTTGGTGTATCGCGATCGGTAATTAATATTTCCGACGGATTTAATACTTCGCGTAAACCATCGCCGTTCATTTCGTAAATACCCATTTCGTTGGTACTACCAAAACGATTTTTTGTACAACGCAATAAACGATAAATATGATTTCGATCCCCTTCAAATTGCAAAACAGTATCCACCATGTGCTCTAATACTTTTGGTCCGGCCAAACTTCCCTCTTTGGTAATATGTCCTATCATGAACACAGGCGTATTTGTTTCTTTTGCAAAGCGTAAAAATTCGGCAGCACATTCGCGCACTTGGCTTACACTTCCGGGACTGCTATCAATATAGGATGTATGAATAGTTTGTATAGAATCAATAACTACCAATTGCGGTTGGATCTCGGTTATTTGCTGGAAAATATTTTGCGTATTTGTTTCTTGCAAAATAAAACAAGTGTTGGTGGTGATGCCAATTCTATCAGCGCGCATTTTTATTTGTTGCTCGCTTTCCTCACCACTAACATATAATACTTTTAAATTCTTTAAGCGTAAAGCTAATTGCAACATGAGTGTTGATTTACCAATGCCCGGCTCTCCGCCAAACAAAACCAAACTTCCGGGAACAATTCCGCCGCCAAGCACGCGCGTTAATTCTTTTCCGGGAACGGCGATGCGTGGATAATCGGCAGTGCCAACATCATTTAATAAAATAGAGGTATTTGACTTGGCATTGCCATTTTTATTTGATGAGAAAACCTGTAAGCGCGAATTTTTTGTGTCCTTTTGAATTATTTCTTCTACATAGGTATTCCACTCGTTGCAACTAGTGCATTTGCCAACCCATTTGCTCGCTTGCGCGCCACAGTTCTGGCAAAAAAATGTTTTTTTAACTTTGGTTGACGTACTCATGTTAACACAAAGGTAGGATATGTAGAAGCGATTGATTGCTACAGATTATAGCATTTTTTAAAAAATACCGCTTAAATGAGTAGTATTAACCGTTTTTAGATATTGAGCATCACAAAAGCGCCCCAGTAGAACGGTTCTTTATACTTTAACTTTAATTTCTTTTGCGCTTCTGCAAATGCTTGCTGCTTATTCCCGGTTTTTGCGTAATTGCTATAGAAAGCTGTCATTAACTCCATAGTAGCTTCATCGCTTACACTCCACAAACTCATGATGATGGATTTTGCACCCGCAATTAAAAATGCGCGTTGCAAACCGTAAACACCCTCGCCTTGTTTTACGCTTCCT
>CAYYUS010000085.1:0-8021 GCA_964474925.1 uncultured Akkermansia sp.
TTTCCCGATTTAATGCAGATTCTGATACTTCTTTATTATTTTTAAAGAACTCGTATGGGTTTTCATCGTATTCTTCGTCCTCCACTTTTTTCGTTTTAAAGTTAAGAATGAACGAATATGCGGATCTAACCCCGGAGAAAGCGATTAGTCGTCTTTGAAGGCAAACTCCAAGAAGTAAAGAACTCCGGTTATTACTTAAAGTTAATTGCGGCACATATAAAACGCCGTGACCATTCCCTGAAAGAGAAGTGCCCATCGCAACTCCAACTTTTTTCCGTTCGAATTGCTCAATCTGGCAATAAGCTTTGAACGTATGAGCTATGATAGCGATAATAATCATCAGCGTTCTTAAATTATAATTCGATTTTTTCATAGTGTTCCTTTAATCCTACCCCTAAGTTCGGCTAAACTATCAAGGTTTTAACTGCGGCATATTAACCATCATTACTTATGTAAGAAAATAAGGCTCTTTGTTAAAGATGAATATCTGGATATTAGTGACAAGGTATTAGACCCACGGACTCGACTAAGAAAATAACGGTCGACAAAATACCCACATACTTTAGACCAATGATCCAAGGGTTTTTTTTATATTTTGTTTCCCCCCTGCGCTTGACCGTGATGCGGACATTTCTTCTATCGCACATGGCGCAAGAATGTCTGCTTTTGAAAAGCAGTTTTGGCCATATCTTCTATACAAGCACTTTTCAAGTTCGTGCTTTAAGTGAACCGCGCGACCAAGCCCGTTTTTAATTATAAGATTAAGGCGGGTTGCAAAAAGCTTGTTTTCCAGCGTACAAAAAGCGATGTGATGGAAAACCGCTACGTTTCTGGGCGTGCGCTACGCGCAATAAAGCCCGGCCTATGGGCAGTTTGGTGTTTTAAAGATTCTATTTACCAAATAAAATTTGTATCTTTAATAGACAATGGAGTCTTTAACATATGGATAGATTTAATTTCGTTATAATTTATAGTTAAATGGCATGATCCTTGTTGCTCATGAGTGCTTACAATAAAAACAACCATCAAAAAACCACTCAAAATATTACATTCAACTATTTTTGTTGCTCTTTTATTTGTTTTTCAAACACTGATTGGGCAGCAAAACAAATTCTTTGTAGATTCTCTTATTGGCTTTGATGAAATTGCTGCCATGAAATCGGCTTTATCAGAAGGGTTTGTTGGTAACGAGTTTCCTATTAGAATGTACACTCTACAGAGGAGCTATATCAATGCAAAATACAGCCTCAAGCATTCGCTCTTATCTTATTCTAGCACTTCGCATCAACAGCTATCAATTAGTCCTGCCTGTCAAAATGAAGATTTTGAAATGTCCACTTCGGCTATAATATTATCAAGTAATCAAATCCTAGGCTGGACAGTCACTGGAGGAAACAATAATCCTATTTTCAATACTAGTATTAATTCCTGTAATATGTTGGGTTGTTGTCCGAATACCCCTTCACAATCTGAATTAATAAACGCCCCCGCTAGCGGTTATATTGATCCTGTAATCGGGTCCCAATATCCTATTTATTCGGTTTTTGGAACAAATGCAAATAATGGAGCTACAATAAATCCACAGTTAGGGTTATCAACTTTATATGGTAATAAATTTATTCGGTTAAATGATTCGATTAATGATTACAGCATGGAAAGGCTATCAAAAACGTTTAATGTGACGGCTTCCAATAGTCTTTTTCAATTCGCATTTCTCTCTTTATTAAATACGGGGCACGTATGTTGCGATGCAGGTGCTTTCCAAATTAAAGTAATAAACGCTACCACAAATTCCGTATTAGCTTGTCCATTTTATTCTGTGTCAGGCTCATTTAATTCATGCAACACTACATATAACTTTCCGTTTTATCAAAGCCAAACCAATATAGTAGTAACTCCAACACTTTCAGGCGCCAATATTTATAATAAATGGAATATAAATTCCATAGATCTAACGCCATACATAAATCAAAATATCACTATAGAGGTTTCAGTGACAGATTGCGTTGCAGGCGGGCATTTTTCATACATTTATTTTGACGCGCAATGCGCCCCTTTTAGTATACAAAATAGTACAGTAGTAACTTGTGGCGCAAGTATTGCTACAATTACTTTACCAAGTGGTTTAGGTCCTTATTCATGGCAAGGCGTAGGAGTTCCAGCAAATTATTCAACTCCATCCTATACAAATCAAACATTCACCACTTCTGTTTCCGGAACATATACGGCAACATTGAATTATCCCGGAGGTTGTGGGCCATTCTCTAAAAACATTACCGTTAGCATAACACCTGCGCCCAATTTAATATTAAACACTATTCAGCCAAGTTGCTCAAATTCCGTCGCATCTATTTCTGGAACATTAACAGTAGGTGCTATGCCTATGAATGTTATCACAACAGGTCCTTCAGGTACGGTTTTTACCAATGTAACATCAAATTCTCTTTTTACAGGCTCACTTTCGGCGGGTATCTATTCCTTATCAGTCACTGATGGTTTAGGGTGTAATGTAACAAAAACAGTACAAATAAATCCTCCGTTAGCTATTCCAAATTTTAGCGTTGGTTCTCCGTCAAATGATTATACCTTAACTTGTTTTAATACGCCAATTACAATGACAACAAGCCAAGCAGGACTTAATTATACATGGACTAATTCGAGCAATAGTTTAACTGGTAACTATGTAAACATCACTCAACAGGGTGTTTGGCAAGTCATAGGTCAGCATCCGGTATCTGGATGCAGCGTCTCAGTTACTTTTACTTTATATCAAAACATTATTTCACCAACCATTGTTATTACACCAACTGTAAGTAACATTAATTGCTCAACAGGGCCAGGATGCTTTACTTTAACCAGCAACTTGGGCCCAAATGTAACTACTAATTGGTTTCAAGTGCAGGGAACAAACACAGTATATGTTGGCAGTCCTCAAGGCACGATCAATATTTATTGCTCTGGACAACCAGGTGTTTATTGGGGCGAATCTATTAATAATCTAACCGGATGTAAAGCCACGAAATCTGTTCAGGTAACGGCTTCCGTAGGCGTTCCTGTATTTACAGTAACTAGTTCTACGAATTTTACTATAGGATGTTCTTCAACAAGCATCACCAGTATGCAAGTGACGAGCGTAATTACATCCCCCGTTGCAAATGTAGCGGTAAATTATACATTTGTTCCGCCTGCTATAACGAGTACGCCAACAACATTTACTAATAATCCGAATATGAATAATATTACCACACCCGGAACTTGGGTTGTTTATGTAGAAGATCAAACGAATAATTGCATATCCAGTCAGTCTATAAGCATTATTCAAAATACTATTGCTCCAAACATAGCTTACATACAGCCTTTGAGTATATTAACATGCAGAGATCCTTCTATGATTTTGCAAGGAATTAGTAGTAACAGTAATACCACAATTAGCTGGACTGTTCCCGCAGTTCCATCAAATTCCATAAACCCAGCACCAAATCATACTGTGTTTATATTGCCGTCAATAACAGGCTCGTCCGCTAACATTACTTCTTTGGGAATTTTTACTGTTGGCGCTGTCGACAATAATAATTTGTGTAATTCAGCGAAATTGGTTCAAGTAAATCAGGATATCATATTACCTAAATTTTCATTAAGCGCCGGTACAAACTCAGTGATTAACTGTATTAATCCAGACGTTGTTATAGTTCCTGTTATTACGTCATCTTTAGCTGTGGCGTTGGTACCCATTTATGAATGGTTTCCTCCTGTTGGAAATAGTATATTTGGAACACAGTTCAATTCAACGGCGGCTGGAACGCATACATCAGTTTCAACATCGGTTGTAAATGGATGTACTTATTCTACCACATACCTTATCGCAAGCGATTTAGTTCCACCTGCAGTTGATTTCACACCAATATATACTTTAGATTGTGGAAGCAACCAAGCAACAATTACAACAGTTGCAACTCCAACAAATAATTTGACCTATTATTGGAACGCTTTTCCCCCGGGGGTTGTAGTAACAAACAGAATCAAACCATTTATCTTGGGAAGTCAAATCGGTGAATATAGTGTCATTGTAACAAACACCATCAACGGCTGTAAAACATCAGGAGTATACAATGTTGTCGCTGGAAATTTAAATGTTGATTTTATTCCAAGCACCCAATTTGGATATTCGCCTTTACTTGTAACATTTCAAAACAATAGTTCATCATCTATTTCAGGCGGAACTATGATCGCAACTTGGAGTTTTGGGAACGGGGCTGTCTTAACCAATACTTATACAAGCGGTGTCTCAGCAATTGTTCCTGCTACCACCTATTCAAGTTCTGGCTCTTATTCAGTATTATTAAATATAAATAAAGGAACGTGCAAAGGTAGTCAGATCAAGATCATTAATGTTGAAATTCCGAACGAGCTGGAAGTTCCAAATGTATTCACTCCAAACAACGATAAAGTAAATGATGCCTTTCGTTTGATCTCTTCAAGTTTGGCAGAGATTGAAGCGAGTATTTTTGATAGATGGGGAAATAAAGTATACGAAGTTAATAGTGATACTGGAAATATCAATTGGGATGGAAAAAATCAATTTGGTCAAGAGTGTGCTTCGGGAGTATATTTTTATATAATAAAGGCAAAAGGCAAAGATGGTCAGGAATATAATCTAAAAGGTAACGTATCGTTATTTAGATAGTATTAATCGAATTGGATACCACCATATGTTTTATTTTTACGCATTCTAATTTGCTTTACATACGCATATTGAGTTTGTTGAAATACAACCTGATAAATAATTAAACTTTTGATTCTTCAGTGTACAGTATACCCCTGGATGATTTTAGAAGGGGTATCTGTTTTGTTAGGGTCGAAAGGAATATAAAAGGTTTGAAAAAAAATAAACATTCTGAAATCAGAATATTAGTTAAAATCATGGAAAAGGCACGAATCACTTGCCTTTCTGACTAATTTATAATACCTTTGATCATAACATAAACTACAGTTGTTTCACCTTGAAAAATAGAGTCTTAATATTATTTTTTTGTTTATTCTACTTTGTAACAGCTTCGGGTGTTTATGTTAATGTACATTATTGTGGGGGTAAATTCAAAAGTATCTCTTTAAACTCTAAGTATGATGAAAGCGGGTGCTGTGGCCACAAAGAAGAAAAACAAGGTTGTTGCGATGATAAAACCGAATGGTTAAAAATTAAGGATGATCATCAAAAGAATTTTTCAATAAGCCTATCAAATGACTCTTATAAGGTTTTAAAATTCGTAACACCAACTAGTGATTTGGCCTTTATAGGTAAGGCGTTAAAAACAACTTATTATAATTATTACTCACCACCACTCTTATGTGAGGGTCCATTATATTTGAGAAATAAGGTTCTATTGATCTGATCTAAATGTTTCAGTTCTGAGGCAATCTCGCTTCACGGGGTCTTGTGCCCCCCCCCTTCAATTTTGTATAACAATATAACTATTTATCATGAAAAAAATGATCATGTTAATGCCAATTATGGCATTGATGCTTGCGTGTAGCGACGTCAAAAAAGAAAACGATACGCCAAACACCACCGTAGTTTCCAATGGGATTTCAACCTCTACTTTTAAAGTTTGGGGGAATTGCGAAATGTGTAAAGAGACTATTGAGGGTTCTCTTAAGAAAGAAGGTGTTAATTCTGCGGAATGGAATACGGAGTCGAAAATAATTGAAGTAGTTTACAACTCATCAAAAATTTCCTTAGATGAAATTCAAAAGAACATTGCCTCTGTTGGATATGATAATGAGAAATATACAGGTGATGTTAACGCATACAGTAATCTACCTGGATGTTGTCAATATGACAGAAAGTAGATTTAAAAACTTTGATTAGTAAAAAATTATGAAATTATAACCCAAAATCAAACAAATGAAAACAAAATCAATTTTGGTTGCTACGGCAACTATCGCAGTACTTGCGTTGAGTAGCTGCATGAAAAAACCAATGGCTTGCGTGGATAGCGAGGCTAAAACAGGAACTGTAGGCCAAGCCGTTGCGTTTGATGGCAGTTGCTCTATGGATGCTATGCATACGGAATGGGATTTCGGTGACGGTGCCATGGGTGAAGGAACAAGTATATCGCATGCATACAATTCAAAGGGCACGTACGCCGTTAAGATGAAAGCGATGTCAAAAAATATGAAAAAAGAGGATACTAAGTCTATTACAGTAACTATTAACTAAATTAATTAAGCGTGGCGACATATTCGCCACGCATTATTCAAATGAATCGCAAGGAGTTTTTAAAGCATAGTGGTAGTTTAAGTCTATTCCTGATATCATGCGGTGGATTAGTATCGTTCCTAGAGAGTTGTATGAAGAAAACAATGAAGATGAATTCCGAATTGAAGGTTAGGTCCGGAGATTTTACTACTCCGTTGACATTTCCGACAACCTTGACAGGAACTTCGCACTCATTAACCGCCAGAGGCAATACTATTTCAATTATAAAGGGGAAAAAGTCATACGCCTATGGATACACTAATGGAATATTAGGGCCAGTGATTAAAATTAATGCCGGACAGAATGTTGACATAAACGTTGCAAATAAGTTAGAGGAAAGCACCAATATTCATTGGCATGGGTTGATCATCCCCGAGAATATGGATGGTCATCCGAAAAATTCCATTGCTCCAGGAAGTTCTTTTAACTATCAATTTACCATCAATCAAAGAGCAGGAACTTATTGGTTTCATCCTCACCCACATTTAAAAACGGCAAGACAAGTTTTTAAAGGGTTGGCTGGACTTTTTATTGTTAACGACTCAGAAGAAACTGCATTAAATCTTCCATCGGGAGAGTATGAAATACCACTTATTGTACAGGACAAAAGATTCAACACAGATGGTAGTATTAATTATAATCCTAATGATATGGATGTAATGTCGGGTTATTTTGGAGATTATATTTGCGTGAATGGTCAATGGTCGGTTTACCATAAAGTGAAAACAAAGGTTTACCGCTTGCGTGTATTGAATGGCTCAAATGCTAGGGTATATAACCTTACTTTAAGCAATGGAATTGATTTCAGTATTATTGGTTCAGACGGAGGGTTACTAGCTGTAACTCAAACCGCATCGTCTGTGATAATTTCTCCAGGAGAAAGACTTGATTTGCTGGTAGATCTATCATCGCAATTGATCGGCAGTGAGATCTATTTGCGAAGTAATTTGTTTAACGGAGGCGATGTGCAGGGTAAGGAGTCATTTGATATAATGAAATTTATTATTGCAGAGCAGGTTCCCGAATCATTTACAATTCCTTCGGCTCTGTCAGCAATTTCTGTTATATCAGAATCACAAGCTATTAAAACACGTTCGTTCGATATTGCCAACAAACATATGGAAATGTCAGGGAACATGAATATGGGTAGTTCTTCTTCAATTCATAAAATTGGGGGTAAATCGTTTCAAATGGATAGAATTGACGAGGTGGTTGCTGCGGGTTCAACTGAGATTTGGGAGTTTGACAATTCATTGGGCGAGGATCTTCATCCGATGCATTTGCATGGCTTGCATTTTCAAGTTTTGTCGCGAACAGGCGGCAGAGGGAGTATTCTACCTCATGAGTCGGGATGGAAAGATACCGTTTTATGTATGCCCGGAGAGAAAGTAAAAATAATAATGACTTTCCCTGAAAACTCAGGCACTTTTGTTTTCCACTGCCATAATTTAGAACATGAAGACAGTGGGATGATGTTAAACTTTAAAATAGAGTAAAATGAGATATAATCTTATAGTATTGTACTTGGCCATTGCGATATCGTTAAAGGGGCAGTCGAAGTTCAAAACCGGTTTAGTTTATCAGTTTGGCGCATCTACCTTATATGGCGGCCACTCAAATATAAAAGACCCAACTAATTATTCACCATCCTATTCCATTAAAGTAAGCAATGGAGTTGGCATAAAATCGCAGTATCTAGTCTTAAATAATTTCATTTTTAATCTACAAGCCGTGTATCAGCAGAAAGGCGCTTCTTTTGATAAAA
>CAYYUS010000086.1:0-3079 GCA_964474925.1 uncultured Akkermansia sp.
GTTGTAGTTGCAAATTCATTCGTTGGTGTAGTATTTGATCTCTTAGAAGAAACATTTTTCTTTGTTGAAGATGAATTCACAATTGCACTAGTTTCATTCTTTCCGGTTAATTCCTCTTTTTCGATAACTGATGAAGATGAATTAGAATTATTGGTAGTTGTTACTTCTAAACTAGTATTTGAATTATTTAAAGATACGTTGGTGTTTGAATTATCGGAAGTTAAACTTGTATTCGCCGTATTTGCTTGGGTGTTTTTTGTTGCATTGATCGAAACAGCAGCATTGTTGTTTTGAGCTACTTCTTTTGAATCTGAAGTTTGTGTTGTAAAATACCAAACCGAACTCACAAGAAGCGCGCTTCCTATAACTATTGAAGAAATAAGCGGCAAATTACCAAATGGTTTTTTGGCCGGACGAGATGCATCTATCATCTGGCTCATTTTTTCCCAATTGGCTTCATTGAATTGGAAGTTTGTTTCATCCAATTTGTTTCTTACCGATTCGTCAAATTTGTCAAAGTTTTTCATTTTAGGAGGCTTTTGCTGTTGTTAATACTGTATCACCGATCATTTCTTTTAATTTTTGTCGAGCATAATTCAGGTGCCATTTGCTGGTGCCTTCACTTATCTCAAGCATTGCTGCAATTTCTTTATGACTGTAACCATCAATAGCAAACAAGTTAAATACTTGTCCGCTCGCTTTTGGTAACTTCTCTATCATTTGCAGAATTTCTTTTGCGTTCAATTTTTTAAGCGCAGAGTTTGTATCCGAAAACGTTTCGGTATCGTAATACTCTTCCACGTAACTGATCTTACTCTTTAAATTTTTATTCTTACGATATTCATCGATCAAAGTATTCACCATGATCCTTCTAACCCATGCTTTGAATGGAAGATCTTGATCATATTTTGAAAGATTGGTTAGGATCTTTAAATAACCCATGTTCAACATTTCTTCGGCCAATTCTTTTTGATGGGTATAGCGATAGCAAATACTCATCAAATAGCTATACAAAGTTTTATACAACGCATATTCAGCCCGGCGGTCGCGGTTGATACAATCCTTTATCAGGTTTGGCTGAATTATCATTAATTTTGGCTCGATACTATTATTACGTATAACGCGCAGTAATAGTTGGGTTAATAAATTTAATTTATTTTAACCATTAAAACAAGCAAAAATCAAGCCAAATTGCTTAAAATCAATCTAATATAAGATTGTCGATCAAACGAATATTTCCTACAAAACAGGCTATCAGGGCGATACCATCTTTTACTTCATTTTTATCGGTTAAGATTTGTAGGTTTTTAGGATCGCAGATCTCAAAATAATCGAGTTTGTAGATGCTTTTTTGGGCCAATTTTGAGGCTATAAAAGCTTTTATTTCCGAAATAGGTTTTTGGGCCTTAAAAAGCAACTTAGATTCGTTTAAAAGCAAAGGAATAAGTTTAGCAGCTTCTCGTTCTTCTTTGGTCAATCTCATATTTCGCGAACTCATAGCTAAGCCATCCGGTTCGCGAATAATGGAGCATGGAACTATTTGGATCGGCAAACTCAATTGTTTCACCAGGGCTTTCACTATCATCACTTGCTGATAATCCTTGCTTCCAAAAAAAGCCACATCAGGTTGTACTTTATCAAACAAGATGCTCACTACTTTGGCAACGCCATTAAAATGGCCGGGCCTATGAGCGCCTTCTAATACAGTTTCCAATGCTCCAAAATTAAAAACGCGCGTATCTTCTTTTGGATAGACCTCCTCTGTAGTTGGCATGAACAATGCATCACAGCCGCTTTGTCTTAGCATTTCAATATCAGTTTGCGGTGTGCGCGGATAATTCTCCAGATCTTTTTTATCGTTGAATTGTGTTGGGTTTACAAAGATGCTGCACACCGTAAATAACCCTTGTTTTTTGCTTTCGTTGATCAATGAGATGTGCCCAGCGTGAAGCGCTCCCATTGTAGGAACAAAGCCAATTTGTCTGCTTTCTGCTCTTATTCCATCCAAATGGATTTTTAATTCACTATTTCTCTCGAAAATTAACATATAATGGGCTCGCAAAGCTATAATTTACTTTGAAATTAGGCTTTTTTTTTCTTACTTTTGTAATACCATTTATAAAGGGATTTAGCTGTATGAAGAAATCACGCGTTCTATTTGTTTCCCAAGACATTACTCCATATCTGGATGAAACACAAATCGGTAAGATCTCTAGAAAATTACCCCAAGGCATTCAAGAACGCGGCAAAGAGATCCGCACGTTCATGCCAAAATACGGTTGTATCAACGAAAGAAGACATCAATTACACGAAGTAATTCGTCTTTCAGGGATGAATCTTGTTATTAACGATGTTGATCATCCGTTAATTATTAAGGTTGCGAGCATTCCTAGTGCACGTATGCAAGTGTATTTTATTGATAACGAAGAGTTTTTCAGCAGAAAAGCTACGCTTGCCGATAAAACATCGGGCAAAAGCTTTGATGATAACGACGAAAGAGCCATGTTCTTTGTTCGTGGTGTTGCCGAAACAGTAAAAAAACTAGGTTGGCAGCCAGATATCATTCATTGCCATGGATGGTTCGCTTCATTAATGCCATTGTATGTAAAAAAATACTATGCTGAGGATCCTATCTTCGCAGAGTCTAAAATAATTGTTTCATTATACGATGATGCTTATCCAAAAACATTGAATAAAAAGTTCACGGAAAAGCTAGCGTTTGATGGTTTCAACAAAAAGGACATTAAGCTGATCTCTGAAGAGTCAAGTCACTTGAATATGATCAAGCAATCGATCGAGTTTGCTGATGGTGTTATTCAAGCTACGGAGACAATTAACCCTGAAATTGAGAAATTCGTGAAGAAATCAGGTAAGCAATTCCTTGGTTATAAAAACGAATTGGAATATATGGACTCATTTAATGAGTTTTACGACCTTATTTTGGAAGAAGCTGACGTGCTTAGCTAAATAAGAGGTTTTATAATTTTTTATGAAAGCTCCGCAAATGCGGGGCTTTTTGTTTGAGAAAAAATCAGATATTTAGCGTCTGCTAGAAAACGCCAATTTCAGCGTTATGCTT
>CAYYUS010000086.1:3089-8020 GCA_964474925.1 uncultured Akkermansia sp.
TTGTCTAAAAAATTAGTCATTTACTTTAGTAAACTTCTAATTTTTTAGCCTTCGCAAGCCTTGAACTTGACGTTTTCTAGAAGACGCTAATTAGAAATTAATGAAGAACAGAATACATACGTTTTTATTTCCATTTGAGATATTCATTCTTGTGATATCATTATTCTCTGTTTCTTGTAAAAAAGACACAGATATTTTGAATGCGAGTGCGCAAGATCAGGAAGATCTGTTGAACGGATTTTATTCAGATACTGCAACAATGGTTGCGCATACAATTAATGTGGATAGTGTTGTATCGTTTAACGATGCCATAAAATTCTTAGGGTCAAATCAAGATCCTGTTTTTGGAAGAACCGATGTGAGTTTATACACCAAGTTCTCAATTCCAAACAATCTCGTTGGTGTTTCTTTTCCTGATGCAAATTTAGTGTCGTCGGAAATTGTGATCGCTGTAAAAAGTTTGGATTTTGTAGGAGATTATCAATGTCCGCTAACTTATGAGGTTTTTGAAATGAATCAAAATATTCCTCCAACACAAGTGTATTTTTCAAAACCAAAAAGCTGGTATAACTCTAGTAATCTATTAGCAAGCAGAACGTGCTCGTTTGATGTGATCAATGGTCTTTTTGTAGTTCGCATTCCGGTAAATAGTACTTACGCTTCGGCCATACTCAACAATCCGCAATACCTTTTGGATAATACTACTTTGCAAAACACATACAAAGGATTTTATATTACCTGTAAGTCAACAAATTTAAATCCCGTAGGCGCACAAGGTGTAATTGCGAAACTAGATCTGGAAAATGCCTTGAGTGGTTTTTATTTGAATTACCAAGAAGGTGCAATATCTGCGAGTAAACAAACAAAAGTTTTTAAATTCCCATTTAGTGGAACTGATGTTGTAAGATTCAACGAATTTAAACACGACCCTTCAAGTGGAGCGCATAATTTATTAACGCAGCAATTACAAGGCGATTCTGTTAAAGGTTCGCAAGGATTATTTTTACAAGGACTAGGTGGCGTAAAAGTGAAATTCAAGATCCCATTCTTAACTAATTTTACATCACAACATAAGATCTCGGTGAATCAAGCACAGATCCGTTTTAAAGTTGATCAAGGCATCAGTGGTTCTGATGGAAAATACAACGCGCCATTAAAATTGGCTGTGCTAGCAATGGATTCTGCAAGTCGCGAGGTGTTTACTTATGATCAAATAAGCAGCAGTGATTTTTTGAGGTATTATGGCGGGTCGTTTGATTATGACAATAAAGAATACGTTTTCAATATTTCGCGCGATATACAGGCCATTATGAATGGCAACAAAAAGAATTGGGGATTTTACCTTGTAGTTGCTGATGGCGATAGATCTTACACCGTGAGGCGCGATGATAGATCAGAACGTATTGTTATTGGTGGCTCTTCGAGTTCACTTTACAAGCCGGTGTTCAAACTAACGTACACACCTTTGGTTAACGATTGAAACCGTTTAAGTTCGTTTTAAAGCAATATTTCATTATTTTTACCGCAATAACGTTAAAGTAGTTTCGTTCAGTAAACAGAACAAGATCTGCGGGAAATAAATTGGACAAAGCATCTCTACATAAACTCTTCCAACTCACATTAAAAAGTGATGCTCCCGAATTTATTATTTATTCCTCTAAATTAAGCGAGCGTTTAAATTTTGCGTGTAAATTTATTTTTGAGCATGTATTGAATTGTAAATATTCAATTACCGAGAACAAACAAGTATTTAAAAATTCCATCGCTTTTAAGATCAGCTATTCTACACATTCCGAAAAAGAGATCATTAATATCTCTCCATACGATCTTTTGTTTAAAACAGGAGTTGACGAGAGTTACAAGCCAAAGGGAACAGCAAAGAACGGTGCGTTATATTTCCATATGAGTGATAGTTCGTGCGATCTGGGATATGATATTTTTTCATCGGTATTTTATTTTATTTCGCGCTATGAGGAGTGGCAGAATTTTGAAGCAGATGATCACGGGCGTTTTGAGTTGCAACAAAGTATATTATATAAGGATCAACAGTATTTAAAACCTGTTGTGAATAGTTGGATAGAAGAATTGAAGCAAGCGCTTTTGAAGTTTTACCCAAGTATAAAATTCCCTCAAAAGAAATTTCAATACATCAGTACTATTGATGTAGATAATTTATACGCCTATAAAAATAAAGGCACCACACGAACATTAGGAGCTATTGCAAAAGATATTCTAACTTTCAAATTTGCTAATTTAAGTCGCCGAATAAAAGTGCTCAAAGGCAAACTTAAGGATCCGTTTGATGTGTACGATGAATTAAACGAACTTTCGCAAAAAACAAAAATCCCTTTATTTTATTTTTTCTTGCAGAGATCAGGCACAGAACATGATCGTACAGTTGACCCGTCTTCGTCTGCTTTTAAAGACATCTTCGAAAAGTTAAATAAAAGCGGAGTCGGATATGGTTTGCATCCTTCGTACGAAACTGTAAATACTATTGAATTATTAAAGCAGGAATTTGATCTTATCCGAAAAAATTCTAATTCTCCGATCCAAATTTCTCGTCAACATTATTTGCGTTTTACTATGAAAACAACACCAAAACAATTAATTGCTAATGGTGTTATGGCCGATTTCTCTATGGGTTTTGCATCTGGTGTTGGTTATAGAGCCGGAACATTTACGCCTTTTTATTACTACGATCTTGAAAATGAAAAAGCCACTGAGTTATTAATGGTTCCTTTTGTGGTGATGGATGGGGTTTATTTTATTTATTCGAATGCGGGTGTTGCCCAAGCGGAAAAGCAAATTGTTGAATTAGCAGAAGAGACAAAGCACTTGAAGGGAATTTTTGTTACGGTGTTTCATGAAAGGACCTTTGATGAGGTTCTTTACCCGGGGTTTGGCGATCTTTACAGAAAATTACAAGGGTTTCTGCCTCTAATAACCAGATAAAAGACAACTTTTGCCAATTATCATTTTTGCTTCACAAAACCCCAATATTTTACTACATTTGAAACATGCGTAAAGCTCTTAAAATAGCAAGTATATCTCTTTTGGGAATTCTACTTTTTAACTCGTGCAAGAACGATCTTAAGATCATTGCGCCGTATAAAGAGATCCCTCAGGTTCACGCTATTCTTACACCGCAAGATCCTATGCAAATGATCCGCATCAATAAGGTGTTTTTAGGAGAAGGCGACGCAAATGTAATGGCGAAAGAACCTGATTCGATAAATTATAAGGCTGGAGAATTAACCGTGATGTTGGAGCGTTTTGTGAACGGATCAAAAGTAGCCGCTGAATTAAATACGGGTAAGACCGAATTGTATTTTCGCGATTCTGTAATTCAAACTGAGCCAGGTGCTTTTTCAACTACTCAACGAGTTTATTTGTGTAACGACAGATTATTTAGCGACGGTATTTATAAACTCACTATAAAGAACAATCACACCAATAATGTTTTTACAGCAACTACAACGGCTATTGATAGCGTTCGTTTAACCGGAATGCCGCCACTTGCTGCTCCGTATTATACATTTACCCCGGCGCTTAACGAACCATCCTATTCTTGGGTGGATTACAGTAATCAAACAGGTTCCAACTATATTGTAAGAGCAAAAGCTGCCAACGGAGGTTTTCTTCACGATCTTACCATACGTATTCATTATTTTGATAGCGTTTCTACGTCTTCAGTAGCCGATGGAAAGATCTATCAATCGCTTGATTTTATTTTTCGTCCACAACAATTATACGAGCAAGTATTATTTAATAGTACCAATTACTTTAATTTTTCGTTCAAAGGAGCAACCTTATTTTCCGAGTGCGGCAACTTACTTTCTAAACGAAAATATCCTTCGGGTTTTGTTGGAAGAAAAACGTATCGTGTTGATTTTATTCTTTATGCGGCTACCCAAGATTATTACGACTACCTTCAATTCTCGGCGCCATCGTTAAGCTTTGCTCAAGAAAAAATACTCTATTCTAACTTTGATAAAAGAGCAGCGATAGGCATCTTTACTTTTAGAACCCGTTGTGCAGTTAAAAAAGTACCGGCTAATGTGTTTGTAGATGAGTTTCGCTACAATAAATACACTTGCCAATACAGTTTCTTTACAAGCGATCTTTCGCAAATAGGCTGTCCTTAAACTACCCTTAAACTGCCATTTTTAGGCTCAAAACCAAGGTTTTATTGTCAATTTTTATAGTCTTTTTGAGGATAAACTGCCATGCTGTCATATTCCGTGTAACCTAAGCCCAATGGCATATTTATTGAAGTCATAGGGGAAATTAATACTAAAGTTATGGGAAAGATCATAGGAATAGACCTTGGAACAACAAACAGCTGTGTGGCCGTTATGGAAGGAAGCGAAGCCGTAGTTATTGCAAATAATGAAGGCAAGCGTACAACACCATCGGTGGTTGCGTTTGTTGAAGGCGGCGAGCGTAAAGTAGGAGATCCTGCAAAACGTCAAGCTATTACAAATCCAAGAAAAACAGTTTATTCAATTAAACGTTTTATGGGGCATTTGTTCAACGAAGTTTCAACCGAGGTAACGCGTGTACCTTATTCAGTTGTGCAAGGCGAAAATAATACGCCGCGTGTACAAATTGACGACAGAAAATATACACCACAAGAAATATCGGCTATCATTTTGCAAAAGATGAAAAAAACAGCCGAAGATTATTTGGGTACCGAAGTTACCGAAGCAGTTATTACTGTGCCTGCATACTTTAACGATTCGCAACGTCAGGCTACAAAAGAAGCCGGTGAAATTGCAGGATTAAAAGTAATGCGCATCATCAACGAGCCTACTGCTGCTGCTTTAGCATATGGTATGGATAAAAAAGGTAAGGACATGAAAATAATTGTGTTCGACTGCGGTGGTGGAACACACGACGTTTCGGTTTTGGAATTAGGTGATGGTGTA
>CAYYUS010000087.1:0-7996 GCA_964474925.1 uncultured Akkermansia sp.
TTCCTCTTGAACTTAAAGTATCTTGACTTATTGAAATGAAAGACGATAGTTCTGAGATCGTTGGCTTTTCTGTAAATAATTTATCAGCACCTTGTAAATTAATAAATGCTTTTTGGGCTGAAATTAATTAATTTATCCCTCTTGATTTTTTAATATTCTCGTAAGCTTCTTGGATCTTCTGGAATTTTTCTTTGGCGCCTTTTTGATATTCCTCTCCCATAGCAGCCACTTTATCAGGATGATAACGAATAGCCATTTGTCTGTACGCTTTTTTAATTTCTTCTTCGGTTGCTGAAGATTCTATTCCTAATACCGCATAATCTGAATTCACGTTGCGGTAAAACATATTCTTCACACTTTCAAAATCGGCATTGGGGATCTCTAGAAGTCGCGCAATATTCCTTATCACATTCAATTCTTGTTCTGCCACATGTCCATCTGCTCTGGCTATACCAAATAAAAAATGCAACAACTGTATTCTAACTTCTACTTGCGTTCTTACACGAATATCGGCGCAAACTTGCTCTAAAGGAATATTTCCGCCATCTAAAAAATGCTTTAATGTCTTTAAATGCTCGCTTGTAAATTGCGGACCAAATTGCTGCGTGAAAAATGATTTTAAATACTCTAATTCGCTCTTTAATACTTTTCCATCAGCGCGCATTACAGCAGCGGCTAAAGTAACTAGCATGGTTGCAAAATCGCCTCTACCTTGATTTGAATGTTGCCTGTAATACTCAAAAATATCTTCGGGTTTGGCGCCCGACTTTATTTTACCTTGAATAGTTACATAGCTATCCACAAGCGACCCAACCACAAAACCAATGATGATCCCGAAAAAGTGCTTGCCGAGTAAAAAGTACCCTATAATGGCCCCAATGAATTTGAACATAATTTGGCTGCAAATATAAGGTTTAACCGCGGGTTCTTTTGCCACGTCACGATAATTATTGGGATACATGGATTTCACTAAACTGTTTTCAATTATCTGAACCAATATGTCACCCCTAAAGGGGTTTCATCCATTTCTTTAATTATTTTCTACCAATATTCAGTCCCTAAGGGACTGATCCCGTAGGGATCAAATATTGGTAGTAATTTATTTATTAGAATAAAAAAGCCCCTTTAGGGGCGACATATTGGTTCCAACGAACCAATCTCCAAAAACAGGAAAAGAAAAAGCCGGATTCCCTTAATCCGGCTTTATGATTTTCAATTAAAATATACCCAAAAACAAGAAACCGTATCCCACCTTGGCTGAAGCTTTAGGTGTCGGCGTGTGGTAAAAGCGGGCATATACCTATAACCATTACAAAACTAGTGCCAATTTGTTATGGTTCTGTTATGTATACGTGTGCAAAGGGTTATTTAGGACCTATTAACAGCCCTTTAATTCAACATGTAATCAACAGCTTGTTCAAAATGTTCATCACATGTTAATTACTATGCATTTTAACGCTTATAAACGCCCACTTTTGTCTTTATTCACCCTTTATAGGCTTTTAATAGTAATATAGAATACGTAATTTGGCGCTCGCTATGGTAAAAAGAACCTCACTTATTGCAGCAGGCCTATTATTTAGCCTCACTATTTGGTGTCAAAATTGGACATTAAAATTAAGCAGTAATGTTGAGATCCGTAATTGGAAATTAACCAGTACCTACGAAAAAGAAGAGAAATCATTAGGAGGCGCAAAAATTGTGCTTACAAAAGCAGGCGCCGTTATTGCTGAAACTAATACCGATAGTCGTGGTGATTTTTCAGTAGATGTTCCTTCAGATGGTGAATTTCTACTTACAGTTTCCTATCCCGGGTATAATACCAAACGATTTGCAATAAATACAAAAGGTGTTCCTGAAGATGTTTCCAAAGATGATTGGAAACCAACGTTTAGCATTGGTGGTTTCATTATGGCCAAACCATATCCCGGTATAGATTATTCAGGGTTGGAACAACCTTTAGTAAAGGTTGTATATATGCCCAAGAAAAAATTATTTAACGCCGACGAGGATGCTACAGAAAGTGGATTGAATATTGTAATGAAAATATACGCGGCTGAAAATGCACTTATAACAAAATTTTGTAACACAAATAAAGCCGGCGATGCTGCATTAGCAAAACCTGATTGTCCGCTTGCTAAAAAATTATACCAAGAAGCAATGGCAATGATCCCTTTTGAAACATACCCTCCAATGCAATTGGCTAAAGTTGCAGAATGTTTAAAGAACGCCAGCGATGCACAAGCTAAAGCCGCTGAAGAGGCCGCTAAAAAAGCTGCGGCAGAAAAAGCAGCAGCAGAAAAAGCATTGGCAGATGCTGCAGCCAAAGCGAAGGCTGATGCAGATGCGGCAGCAAAAGCCGCGGCAGATAAAGCAGCGGCTGCAAATAAAGCCGCACAAGAAAAAGATGCTGCGGCAAAAGCAAAAGCGGATGAGGCCGCAAAAGCAGCTGCTAATGAAAAAGCAGAAGATGATGCTGCCATAAAAGCTGCAGAAGACAAGAGAAAGCAAAAAGAAAAAGAAAGATTGGAGGCTGAAGCAAAAGCTAAGCAAGCAGATCTAGCAGAGGCAAAAGCTAAAGCCGAAGAAAAGAAAGAAAAGGAACGCAAACAAAAAGAAGGCATGGCAAAAGCTAAGGCCGAAGATGATGCCGAAGCAAAAGCCCTCGCAGAAAAAAGAGAAGCCGAAAGATTAGCAAAAGAAGAAGAAGCTAAAAAATCAAATAATGAAACAGGCGGTAGCGATAAAGACCCTTCGGTTGGTCATGGAAATAGCAAATACCATATTCCGGGCGTAATTGGTGGTGCAGATAAATACAAAGCCACCATTAAACGTGCCGACGAACTCTTTAAAATGAAACGCTGGGCCGAGGCAAAAACATCTTATGAGGAAGCCTTGAGTTATAAAAAGGATGATCCTTACGCCATATCAAAATTAGAGATCGTAAATAAGAATTTAGCTCCAAAATAAAATGGACGGCTCAAAAGAATTACCAATTTTAAATGCAGTTGAGCAAAGAGTTTTAGGATCGCTCATTGAAAAAAGTGTGGCAACGCCAGATTATTATCCAATGACATTAAATTCTTTGACCGCTGCTTGCAATCAAAAGTCATCGCGCAAACCTGTTGTTGAGTACGATGAACAAACGGTGATGAACGCACTCAATAGTTTAAAAGCTCAGAGTCTTGTTTCTACAGCCGTTGGTGCCAGCATTAGAACTGCTAAATACAAACACAATTTTACAACGGTACACCCATTAACCGAAGGACAATTAGCCATTATTTGCTTACTGCTTTTACGAGGTGCACAAACTCCGGGCGAATTAAATACAAATTCAGGACGTTTACACGAATTTAGTTCGTTAGGTTCGGTGCACGAAGCACTTGATGTGTTAAGAACTTACGGTAGTGGTTTTGTAAAAGAACTTCCGCGCCAAGCCGGACAAAAAGAAACTCGCTTTGTGCATTTGCTTGGCGAAACGCCTTTAGAAACAGAGAGCACTAGTTCTTACGAAGAACCGGTACGTCGCTCATCAAGTGATGTAGAAGCTCGTCTTTCCATTTTAGAAGCAGAAGTAGCAGAGTTAAAAGAAAAGCTTCGTGATCTATTAGGATAAACGGTTTTTTTCATCTTTACTTATTGCCTAACTTTGCATCATGAGCAATCCTCTAATCCCTAAAAGTAGTTTCGATTTTTTAAAGCTACTTTCAAAAAACAACGATCGCGATTGGTTCAATGCTCACAAAGAACGCTACTTATCAGAACTAAAACATGTAGAACTATTTGCAGATGCTTTATTAGCGCAAATGAATAAACATGATGTGATAGAAACATTAAGTGGTAAAAAAAGTTTACATCGCATTTATCGCGACATTCGTTTCTCGAAAAATAAAACGCCTTACAATACACATTGGGGAGGAAGTTTTTCCAGAGCCACCAAGCTTCGCAGAGGTACGTACTATTTTCATTTTGAGCCGGGAAATTCTTTTATTGCAGGAGGTTTTTGGGGACCAGAACCTTCAGACTTAAAGCGCATTCGCGATGAATTTGCTTTTGATGCTGAACCTTTTCGAAAAATATTGAAGAATAAAACATTTATAAAAACATTTGGCACTTTAAACGGCGAACAAATAAAAACAACACCAAAAGGTTATAATGCCGATGATAAGGCCATTGATCTTTTACGCTACAAACAATTCCTATTGATCAAACGTTTTACGGATAAGGACGTATTAAGTAATGATTTTGTAAAGCAAGTAAATGAGGGCTTTAAAGCCATGCGTCCTTTTTTAAATTACATGAGCGAGGCACTTACAACAGATGTGAACGGCATTTCAACCGTTTAAAAAATTTGAAATGTTCAAACGTGGATTAAATTTATACAGATCTTCCTTCACGGGCCTTTCGCGTGAAACATGGTTGCTTGCGGTTATTATGCTAATTAACCGAAGCGGAACCATGGTTTTGCCATTTATGACGCTTTACTTAACGAGCAAAGGCGTTGATCGAACACTTAGTGAAGCGGGAACCGTAGTTGGATTATGGGGATTGGGCGCTATTGTTGGCGCTTTTTTTGGTGGCAAACTTACTGATAAGATAGGATTTCATAAAGTTCAACTCATCACATTGTTTTGCGGAGGAATTTTATTTATTATCCTTGGGCAAATTCGTTCGTACCCACTTATTTGTTTATTCACATTTATTCTGAGCACTGTAAACGAAGCATTCAGACCCGCCAATGCCACGGCTGTAGCGGTTTACAGCAAACCCGAAAATCGTACGCGATCCAATTCGCTAAATAGGTTAGCTATAAATTTGGGTTGGGCATTAGGAGTTTCAGTTGGTGGTGTGATTGCCAGTTATAGTTATACTTTACTGTTTTGGGTAGATGGAATAACAAATATCCTTGCCGCATTGAGTTTACTTTATTTTTTAAAGCCCGTTACACAAAAAAAAGAAGACAAGGCCAAAGAGCTTGTTTTGCAACCAATACAGCGATCGGTTTACAAAGACAAAAATTTCCTGGCCTTTGCATTCTTCACCATGTTATTTGGTTTTTGTTTCTTTCAAATGTTCTCAACGGTACCAAGTTATTTTAGAGATGGTTTACATTTAAGCGAAAAATATATTGGAGCCATCATGGCATTAAATGGTTTACTGATCGTTTTAATAGAAATGGTGCTCATTAATTTCTTGGAAGGAAAACGACATCTCATGATCTATATTTCGTTTGGAACTTTATTGTGCGGTATTGCTTTTCTCTTGCTATTACTTCCGCTTCCCGCGAAACTCATTTCTATCTTCATGATACTTATGATAACCGTGGGTGAAATTATCTCCATGCCCTTTATGAATTCCTATTGGGCTGCTCGAGCAAACGACAAGAACCGAGGACAATACGCTGCGCTTGTAACCATTGCCTGGAGCATAGGGCAAACTATTGGTCCATACGCTTGCTCAAAATTAGTGGAGGCCAGTAGTTTTAATGTGATGTTCATGGCGCTTGGAGGCTTGTTATGCTTTACAGCCCTTGGTTTCAGCTGGTTAAAGTCGAAAGACTAATTCTTCAATTCCTTTCAAAAGATTATCTTTAACCTATGCAATTCGCGTTTTTAAACGAACCCATTTATAAATTAATAGGAAAATGTGCCGATGAACTTGGTGTAGAAGCTTATTTAATTGGCGGCTTTGTGCGCGATATTTTTTTAGAACGACAAAGCAAAGATATTGATATAGTTGCCGTAGGAAGAGGAATTGATCTTGCTACAAAAGTAAAAGAGAATCTAGGTGAAGAGGCGCATTTATCTATTTTTAAGAACTTTGGTACCGCACAAATAAAATATAAAGAGTTAGAGATCGAATTTGTTGGCGCTCGCAAAGAAAGTTATGATCGTAACTCACGTAAGCCGGTTGTAGAAAATGGAACTTTAAGAGATGATCAATTACGAAGGGATTTTACAATTAATGCTTTAGCCATTGGTGTTTCAAAATTAAACTTTGGAAAATTATTAGATCCATTTGATGGCATGAATGATATGAACAGTAAGATCATTCGCACACCTTTAGATCCTGCTATTACATACAGCGATGATCCTTTACGTATGATGCGCGCCATTCGTTTTGCAAGTCAATTAGGATTTACCATTGAAGAAAATTCATTTAAAGCTATTAGCGAAAACAAACAACGCATTGAAATTGTAAGCAAAGAACGAATTTCAGACGAATTAAATAAGATCATCCTCTCTCCCACTCCATCATACGGATTTAAATTATTATTTGATACAGGTTTATTGCATTTGATCTTTCCCGAGATGGTAAAACTACAAGGCGTAGATACAATTAAAGGCTTATCACATAAAGATAATTTTTACCATACACTGGAGGTTTTAGATAACCTTTCTAAAAAAACAAACGACCTATGGCTTAGATGGAGTGCTATTTTGCACGATATTGCCAAACCGGCCACCAAACGTTTTGAAGAAGGAAAAGGATTTACGTTTCATGGGCACGAAGACAAAGGCGCGCGTATGGTGCCAAAGATATTTGCCAATTTAAAATTGCCATTGAACGAAAAAATGAAATACGTTCAGAAATTGGTGCAGTTACATTTGCGTCCTATTGTATTAGCAAAAACAGAAGTAACGGATAGCGCGGTTAGAAGAGTTTTGTTTGAAGCGGGTGATGATGTGGACGACCTAATGGCTTTATGTGAAGCAGATATTACCACAAAAAATCCGAATAAAGTAAAACGCTATATGCAGAACTTTGAGATCGTACGCAAGAAACTTGTTGAGATCGAAGAGAAAGATCACCTTCGCAATTGGCAACCTCCTATTGGTGGAGAAGAGATCATGGCCATGTATAATTTAAAGCCTGGACGAGAAATTGGGATATTAAAAAATGCATTGAGAGATGCCATTTTAGATGGCGCGGTAGAAAATAATTACGACAGCGCTAAAACCTTTTTGGATAAGAAATTTAGTGTTTTAAAAAAATAATGCAATTCCATTTAAATTATAAGCCAAAACCTTCTTTAATAAAGATCGACCATCAACAAAAATTGATGCTCGTTGGTTCTTGCTTTTCAGAAAACATTGGAATTGCCTTGCAAAAACACCATTTCAATTGCCTTGTTAATCCAAATGGTATTTTGTTCAATCCGCAAAGCATTCATCAATCGCTTGTACATTGTTTGGAGAATAGTTCAGAAATAACCTCTCACATCCACGAACGCGAGGGTTTGCACTTTTCATTTTTACATCACAGCAGTATTTCTGAAAATAGCGAACAAAAACTAAAAGCGTTAATAACAAAAAAACAAAAAGAAGCCCATGATCATCTTAAAACCACAGATGTTCTTGTATTAACTTTTGGAACAGCTTATACCTATTTTCATAAAGCGCAAAATATAACTGTAGCTAATTGCCATAAACATCCGGGCAATGTTTTTGAGAAAAAATTATTGAGTGTTGAAGAGATCGTGAAAGACTATTCAAACCTAATTGACAAACTCAAAAGCTTTAATCCTAAATTGAAACTCGTTTTCACCGTTTCGCCGGTAAAATATTTAAAAGATGGCGTTGAAGAGAACAACCTCAGCAAAGCCACGCTATTACTGGCTATCAGCGATCTTAAAAAGAAGTTTGGTGTTGACTATTTCCCTGCTTATGAATTAGTGATCGATGATCTACGCGACTATCGATTTTATAAAGAAGATATGGCGCATCCAAATGATGCAGCTATAAAATACGTTTGGGAGAAATTCTCGGACACTTATTTTACTGAAGAAACAAAAAAATTAAATTCCGAATTACACTCTATAAATGCCTCAGAAGATCATAAGATCTTATTTCCAGAGAGTGACGAGGCGAAAAAATTCAAAGAAACTGTTGAGCATAAAAAAAGAGAACTTAAAACTAAGTTCTCCTTTTTAAAATTTTAAAGCTATTTATTGTGCTTCTACTGACTTAGTCATACGTTTACGAGTGTTCTCATC